>JBCAZN010000498.1:0-1990 GCA_038533035.1 Pseudomonadota bacterium | reverse complement strand
CCCGTTTATTAATCCCGAAGCAGAAACCGGGACGGGGGAGTCGCCATGAGCACTACGTCGGTGCGGGCACTCGCGCCCAGCGAACCGAGTATGCCGCTGGGCGAACGGCTGATCGGTGCGGGATTGATTACCGAGGATCAGCTTGAGGTCGCGCTTAAGGAACAGTCGCGCAGTGACGAGCCGCTGGGCCGCATTCTCGTCAAGTTAGGCCTGATCAGTGAGGGCGTGCTACGTGACACCCTCGGCGAATCGCTGGGACAGGATGCGATTGACCTCGCGACAGTAATTCCCGATCCCGACGCCCTGAAAATGGTGCCGAAAAATATCGCGCGCCGTTACAGCATGCTGCCGATCAACTTCGACAAAAACGAGAAAGTGCTTACGCTTGCGATGGCGGATACGTTTAACGTGGTGGCAATCGATCAGGTCGCGGCAACGCTGGGCAGCGGTGTCGGGATATCGACCCTGGTCGCAGGCGAAGCCGAGATTGAATCGGCAATCGAGCAGTTTTACCAGTACGAACTGTCGATCCAGGGAATCCTGCGCGAAATCGACACGGGTGAAACTGACAAGCTGAGTGTCGCCGTCGAGCACGAAGAATATAACCATCCTCTGATCCGGCTCGTCGACGCCATTCTTGCCGACGCCGTGAAACGCGACGCTTCGGATATTCACCTTGAACCAGAATCCGGTTTCCTGCGAGTGCGCTACCGGATCGACGGTGTATGCCGTCAGGTCATGGCGCTGCATCGGGACTATTGGCCCGGCATGGTTGTGCGACTCAAGGTCATGGCGAAAATGAACATCGCGGAAACGCGTGCGCCACAGGACGGACGCATCTCACTGACACTCGCCGGACGCAGTATCGATTTTCGTGTCGCATGCCAGCAAACGACGCACGGCGAAAACTTTGTGCTGCGTGTGCTTGACCGACGTAAAGGCATCCTGCCGCTTGAGAAACTCAATCTCGAACGCGAAACGATGGCGACGATGCAGGTCATGATGGCACGACCCGAGGGCATTATCCTCGTGACAGGTCCGACCGGCAGCGGCAAGACCACCACGCTCTACTCAATGCTTAACTACCGCAATGATGAGTCAGTGAACATCATGACGCTCGAGGATCCCGTCGAGTATCCGATGTCAATGATTCGGCAAACGTCACTAAACGAAGCGGCGAAACTCGATTTTGCGAACGGCATTCGATCAATGATGCGCCAGGATCCGGATATCATTCTTGTCGGCGAGATTCGTGACGAAGAAACGGCCGAGATGGCGTTGCGCGCAGCCATGACCGGTCACCAGGTCTTTTCGACCCTGCACACGAATTCGGCCCTTGGCGCAATTCCCCGATTGCTCGATATTGGTGTAAAGCCGCACATCATGGCGGGCAACATCATCGGCATCGTGGCGCAGCGCCTCGTGCGACGTCTGTGTCGGCATTGCAAGCAAGCCTACGCGCCCGATGAAGTCGAGCGCCAATTGCTGGGCATCGATAGTTCGAAACCCGTGCTGCTTTACAAGGAAGGCAGCTGCGAATCGTGCAACTTTTTCGGGTTTAAGGGCCGTCTGGCCGTAGTCGAAGTCCTCAAATTCAATCGCGAGCTCGACGAGATGATCGCTGCCGGCGCGTCGCGCAAGGAGATGTACGAATGTGCGATGGCGTCCGGATTCCGTGAACTGGCGGACGACGGCGTTCGCCATGTACTGGCGGGTACAACCAGTCTCGCGGAAATATCACGCGTGGTGGACCTGACGGCGCGGGTGAGCTGACGATGCCGGTGTTCCAGTACAGGGCGGTGGATGCCAACGGTGCGGTAATTGAGGGAAGCCTCGATGCGAAAAGCGAGGGCGCTGTTGAAACGCAGCTGCGACAAAGCGGCGCCGAGTTGTTGCGTTGCGCCGAGCGCGGTCGCGGAATTTTTGGTCGCAAAGCGAAAATTTCCCGCAAGGAACTGATCGGTTTCTGCTTTCACATGCAGCAAATGAC
>JBCAZN010000497.1:0-1994 GCA_038533035.1 Pseudomonadota bacterium | reverse complement strand
AGCGCCCGAGTACGCCGTAGCGGTTCATCCGTCGCAATTCGTGCGTCACGCCCTCGGGCGCTACATCCCGTCCTTCGGCCGCATCGTCGGCCGCATGCAGTACGATCTCTTTCACGCTTACACGGTCGATGAACACACCCTGTTCGTGGTCAGTAACCTGCGCCGCTTTGCGCTGAGTCGCTTTGATCACGAGTTTCCGCACTGCAGCCAGATCATGCAGTCGCTCGAACAGCCCGAGATCGCCTATCTCGCCGGCCTGTTTCACGACATTGCCAAAGGACGCGGCGGCGACCACTCGACGCTCGGCGCGGTCGATGCCGAGGCATTTTGCCTTGAGCACGGTTTGTCCAAGTATGAAGCGCGCACGGTGTCGTGGCTGGTGCTTAATCACCTGATCTTTTCGACAACGGCGCAGAAGAAGGATCTCGGCGACCCCGATGTCATTAACGAGTTCGCAACACAGGTTGGCGACCCGCTGCATCTCGACTACCTGTATATACTGACGGTTGCCGACGTGCGCGGCACGGATCCGAAACTCTGGAACTCCTGGAAAGCGCAGCTGTTTCGCGATCTGTACGAACTCACCAAGCGCGCGCTGCGACTCGGCCTCGAGAACCCGATTGAGAAAGACCAGCTATTGCTCGAGAAGCGCGAAAAAGCGCTGCGCTATCTCGACGACGCCGGCGTTGAGCGGCTAGACGTCGATCGCGTCTGGGATCTGTTCCACGACAACTACTTCCTGCGGTATCGAAGCTCCGAAATTGCATGGCATACCGAGTGGCTCGCAGAAGCCGACATTACCGGTGAAGTCGCAATTGTCGACATCCGGCGGCGCCGTACCGGCGACGGCGTTGAGGTCGCCCTCTATACGCCGCAGGCGAGACACACTTTTGCACACACAACAGCGGCGCTTGACGAACTCGGGCTCACAATTATCGACGCGCGGCTTGTGCCACTCGACAACGGTTACAGTATTGATAACTACGTCATCATGGAATCCGACGAGCGCGTTGAAATCGATGACGCGCGCATTAACAAGATTCGAGATACGCTGACGCGGGTCCTGGCAGAATCCGACGATGAGATCCTGAAGGTAACGCGACCCGTAACGCGACAGGCCCGTATGTTTACGACCCCAACTCGCGTAGATTTCAGTCCCAGCAGCCATTCGGATGAAACCGTGTTTGAACTCATCGCGGCGGATCGCCCCGGGCTTCTTAGCGCGGTAGGCAAAATTTTCATCGAGCACGGCATCGATATTGCGTCTGCGAAAATCATGACAATTGGCGAGCGTGCTGAAGACATGTTTTATATCAGCGACGAATCGGGCAGACCGATTGACAATGCGTCGCAGGAAAAACTGAAAGCCGCGTTGCTCGCCGAAATTGGCAGCAGCGACGCACAATGAGCGAAGGAAACGGAATGCGGGAACTTGCAACAACAATCGAACACGCGTTTGAAAATCGCGCAAATGGGTTTGATGATCGCGACGACGTCGAGGCTGCTGTCAGCGAGGCTATCGCAATGCTGGATGCCGGTACCGCACGCGTCGCGGAGCCAGGCGAAAACGGCTGGCACGTTAACCAATGGCTCAAAAAGGCTGTCCTGCTGAGCTTCGGATTGCGTGACAACGCCGTTGTCGAAGGCGGCTATACGCGCTTTTTCGACAAGGTTCCGATGAAGTATGCGGACTACACCGAGGAGCAGTTCAAAGCAGACGGGGTACGTGTCGTACCGGACGCGCTTGTGCGGCGCGGCGCCTACGTCGCGCCTGACGTCGTTCTCATGCCTAGCTACGTGAATATTGGTGCTTATGTTGACAGCGGCACGATGGTCGACACCTGGGCGACGGTCGGCAGTTGCGCCCAGATTGGCAAGAATGTGCACCTGTCGGGCGGCGTTGGCATCGGCGGAGTACTTGAACCGATCCAGGCGGGACCGACGATTATTGAAGATGATTGTTTTATTGGCGCGCGCTCGGAAATTGTTGAAGG
>JBCAZN010000496.1:0-2006 GCA_038533035.1 Pseudomonadota bacterium | reverse complement strand
TATTGCCAGGGTTACTCGGGGCATGGCGTTAACGTCACGCAACTGACCGGGCAATAGAAAACGTTGGGTGACAGCCGGCCAAGCCGCGGTACGCGATCGATCGGCACGCCAATTGTGCCGCCCCAGGCGTAGTCGATACGAATATCCGCAAGTTCCGGATAGAGGCGGGCTAGCTTCTTCCGGTGCCGTCGCCGAATGTAATCCGGGTCGTCTCCGAAATAGTTGAAGCGACCGCCAAACAGCATACGTTTGTCGGCACTCAACCTGAAGTACTCGAGTACAAAGTTCGGGTCGCAAACTGCAAGATCGCGCGGATTAACGCGGGCAACGACATCGTCGGCCAGGGGTTCGGTACCGATGATGAAACTATTGACGGGAAACATGATGCCGCGCAGCTTTTTCTCAATGTGGTGATAGGCATTGCCTGCAAGTACGACCGCGTCGGCCGTCACCGAGCCGTCAGCGGTGTGCACGACCGGGCGCTCACTGTGCTCAATGCGCAGTACCGGCGACTGCTCGTAGATTGTTGCCCCGAGTGACACCGCGGCATCGGCTTCACCAATACAGAGATTAAGCGGGTGCAGATGGCCGTTACCCATGTTGAGCAATGCGCCGATGTACGCATCGGTACCAATTAGTTCGCGCGTCTCGTCGCGCGAGAGAATCCGGGTTTCATGCGGGAACTCCGCTTTTTGCATGCGCTCGAAGTCGTACTCGATGTCGCGCAGGTGCCTGTTCGTGATCGCAACATCGAGGTAACCCCACTTGAGATCACACTGGATACCGTACCTGGCGACTCGCTCGCGAATAATGTCGTGGCCGGTCCAGCGCATCTCGCCGAACATCTCTTCGACATCTCGTCCGTAAAACTCGGCGATGCGACGCTCGCCAGCGATGCCGCCGATTATCTGGCCGCCGTTACGGCCCGAGGCGCCCCAGCCAACACGGTTCGCCTCGACCACGTGCACGTTGTAGCCGCGCTCGGCCAGGTGCAACGCAGTGGATACACCCGTGAAGCCGGCACCGATGACACAGACATCGGCCGATTGCGCTACGCAGAGCGGTGCGAAGTCGGTTACGCGATTAACTGAGTCGGCGTAGTAAGAGCCCGTGTGTGGAAGCGGGCTGATTGTATCCCGCCCCATAAGAGCTGCAGGTTCAGGCAATTTTGGCGCGACGGAATTGTGCCGGCGTCATGCCAACGTGTTTTTTAAACGCGGCGTAGAAGGCCGAGTTGGAATTGAAGCCGACCGTAAAGGCAATATTCAGAATCGCGTCGGCCTGGCCGTTATGTTCTGCAAGAAGCTGCTTGGCATGCTGGACGCGGTGTCGATTGAGGTAGTCGAAGAAGCTCATCTCGAAACCGGCATTGATGACCTGCGACAGGTGATTTACGGAGCAGCCAACGGATTCTGCAAGTGACGGTAGTGTGATGTCCGGCCGCAGGTATGCGCGCTCACTGACCATAATGTTGTCGAGACGGTCTTTGTATTTGCGCATTTGTTCTTTGCGTAATCCGGACTTTGCATATTTGCTCGTATTCGACAGCGCCGGTACTTCGTAATAGTCGGCGATGGTCAGCGCGTGGTCACCGTCGATGGTCATAAATTCAGCACCGGTGTAAGCGGGCGAGGAGTGCCCGGTTGCGGCGTCATCTATCGGATGGGCGTAGTACTGGAAGGCGATCGAACTGGGACTCTTCAGCACGTCGCCGATGAGTTCGTAACGATGGCGGTTCGAGGCGAAAAACTTGCTGAGATTGTCAATAAGCTCGTCATGGCTGCGCCGTGCATTCTCTGGCACGTCAACATACACGCCGCCTTCGGCGAGATGATCCGCCACACCCTTGGGGTCGGCATGATTCCAGGCATCGAAGTAACTTTCGACGAACTTGCTTGCTCGCATTACTGCCCCTCTCGTTATGGCGCCCAGTATACAACCCGGCGGGGCGCGTCGTAATATACGTTTCATCTTCCGAAACGATGCTTGAAGGGCTCCGATGGACA
>JBCAZN010000495.1:0-2008 GCA_038533035.1 Pseudomonadota bacterium | reverse complement strand
TTCGATCTCGAGTGCGAGGCGTTAAAGCGTGTGCGCAATGACATGGGGCTGACCAACGTGCAGATCATGATCCCGTTCGTACGCACCGTGCAGCAGGCGAAGGACGTTATCGCCGTCATGGCTGAGAACGGCCTGGAGCGCGGCAAGGACGACCTGAAGGTCATCATGATGTCTGAATTGCCGACGAATGCCCTCCTGGCGGACCAATACCTCGAGCACTTTGACGGCATGTCGATCGGCTCAAACGATATGACGCAGCTGGCACTCGGGCTCGATCGCGATTCGGCGTTGATTGCGGATACGTTTGACGAACGCGACGATGCGGTGAAAGCACTTCTGGCGATGACAATCTTAGCGTGCAAGAAGCAAGGCAAGTATGTGGGCATCTGCGGCCAGGGCCCGTCCGACCATCCCGACCTCGCTCGCTGGCTGCTCGATCAGGGTATCGAGAGCATGTCGCTGAATCCCGATACCGTTATCGAGACCTGGATGTTCCTCGCCGGAGAGAAGGTCTAGAAGGGAAAGTCTAGAAGCGATCGTATCTCGAACGACGCTGCCAGCGGATACGCGGCAGCCAGATACCGAGGACAACACCAACCAGCAACACGAGTGCGCCCGACAGGAACCAGTAGCGTTTCGCCTGGCTCATTAACTGCCGGTTCTCCTCTTCCAGCGTGTCGGCGCGAATCTGTGCGTCCGACAACTGGGTCATCAGCTGCTGGTTCTGGTCGTTGATACCCAGCACATTTGCCGCGGTACGCTTGATCTCAGCCAGCTCGCTTTCGAGATTGGCATTTTCGCTTTCCAGTGCCTCGATACGACGGTTCGCCGAGTCGTACTCACCGCGCACTGCTGCCAGCTGATCGTTTAGCGATGAGCCGCGCGAATTCGCGTTCGTTAGCTGGCTAGTCAGCGTTTCGAGCTGTTCGCGCGCACTGGCCTCATTCATCAGGTAACGCGTCAGTACCCAGCCCTCGGTGCCGCCCGGCGTGCGTACCCGCGAATAGCCCGTATCGGCATCGCGCTCCAATACTTCGAGGCGCGTGCCGCTATCGACCATCAACTGGATAGCGTTGTTCGTGCTTGGCCCGGAGCGCAGCATGATTTCGAACTGGTCGCTGACCCAGGCGGGCTCGCCATGGGCAACGGTGGCAAATAGGAAAAAGCTTGCAAGCAGCGGCCGGATACCGGAATTCATCGTCGTCTCAAGAAAAAAAAGAGTGCCGCAACTATAAGCGATGGTCGCGTTGGCTGCCAGTTAATGTCGAATCAAATCAGTCGCTTAAAGGCGACAGTTTCGAGACATTCTTTTCCCAGTTACGGCCGTCAAATGGCTCTATCACGAGCGATTCGATGCTGGACGGGTCCAGGCAGCGCACGTTGACGCTGTAGCCATCCGGATGCGAACGCGGAATATAGAACGATTTGACGCCGCAGCGCTTGCAAAAGTAGTGCTGCGCGATCCCGGAGTTGAAGGTGTAGGTGCCCAGCTCGTTGTCACCGGACAACAGGCGAAAATTACTGCGCGCGACGAACAAGTGCTGAAAACCGCTCATGGAGCAGATGCTGCAATTGCAGTCTTTGGCCTCGATGTTTGCAGGCGCCTCGATTTCGAACGCGACCGTGCCACAGTGGCATCCGCCCCGATGTGTTGTCATGACATCTCCCGTTGCCAGACCGCAATGTGGTTGTTCGCTGGCATCGCATAGAGCCTTTGCCGTTGCATGCCGTTTTCAGCCGCGAGTGTATCGAGAGCCTCAAGATCGCGAATACCCATGTCGGGATCGCGGCTGCGCAAGGACTGGTCGAATGCCGCATTGCTTTCAGTATTGAATTTACCGTGCTGGCGATACGGGCCATACAGGCAAAACACACCGCCTGCAGTGAGACCCTGACCGACCAGGGCAAACATCCGGGTAACCGCCGCATAGCTCATGATGTGGGCGGTGTTCGCCGAAAATACACCGTCGTATGCAGTCGTTGCGACATCGTCGGTGCGGACGTCCAG
>JBCAZN010000494.1:0-2010 GCA_038533035.1 Pseudomonadota bacterium | reverse complement strand
CGAATCATTTCGCTACCGCGCGAGCAAGTTCGTGCGCCGCCACTACGCGGCGGTGGCGACATCCGTCGTCGCGTTCCTGACGCTGGTGGCATTTTCCGTCGCCCTGTCAGTGCAAAACCGAATTGTGGTGCAGGAGCGCGACACCGCGCGTGAGATATCGCAGTTTCTCGAAGATGTTTTCATGGCGCAGGATCCCGCGCAGACGCGGGGCGCCAGTGTTACCGCCGATGAAATTCTTGCCACGGGTGCCGCACGAATTCAGCAGGATCTCGACGATCGCCCCGAAATCCAGTCCGCATTGATGGGCACCATCGGCCGCGTCTATTACAACCTCGGCGTCTACGACAAGTCATCGACGTTGCTGGACGAGGCCTTGCGCCTGCAAGAGCAGATTGCGGGAGCAGAGGCACCCGAGGTTGCGCGGCTGCAGAACGACCTGGCCGAAACCCTTATCCAGATTCCGGATTACGATCGGGCCAAAACGCTTCTGCTCGATGCATTGAAAACTAATCGCCAGAGTGGCGACACAGTGTCGGCGCCGATCGCCGAAAATTTATTTCATCTCGCCGAGCTGCACCTGAAACTTGGTGATCTGGACCTGGCCGAAAGTTATGCCATGGCCAGCGTCGACACCTATGCGCAACTCGACGCAGAGCACAGTATCGAGTTCGCCGAGTCGACCAACTTGCTCGCGCGAATTCTGCAGGTTCGCGGCGATCTCGATCGAACCGAGACGCTGATGCTGGACGCCATCGACATTCTTGCCGAAGCAGCCGGCCAGGACCATCCAAAGATGGCGTACTACCTGCAGAATCTGGGCGTTCTGCAGCACGCGAAGGGCGATCTCGCCGCCGCCGAGATTACATTCGGTCATGCACTCAATACGACTGAGAGAATCTTCGGCGACCAGCATCGCCTGTATGCCGGTGTGTTGCGCGACCAGGGCCTGTTGTTGCATGCGCGCGGTAATCTGCGCGCCGCCAATGGCTTCCTGCGCGATTCGTTGAGAATTTACGAGGAAACGCTGGGCCCTGATCACCCAATGGTGGGCTACGACCTTACCGCCCTGGGTCGCGTGCTGCATGATGCGGGCGACCTCGACGACGCAGAGGTCGTTTTGCGACGCGCGATTGTAATCTACGACGCGGCGTTCGACGGCGGACACCAGTACACGGCCTCGGCAATGACCGAGCTGGGTGCTGTACTGAATTCCGCCGGACGATCGGAGGAAGCGGAAGCTGTGCTGATCGAGGCACTGCAAATTCGGCATCGAGACTACGCCGTTGATCACGAGCTCGCGGTAAGCACACAAACCGAATATGCCGATGCGTTGCTGCGCCTCGGTCGCTTAAGTGAAGCTGGACCACTGCTGGAGCAAAGCGTTTCCGTTCTCCGCGACCGCCCTGGCAGGCGTCTCGATCGAGCCGTCGCGGCGTTGCAGCGCTTGCAGCATCTCAACTCGGGCGGGCAGTAGGACGACACCGCATGCTGTGTCGCGCGATCGTTAGACCGGTGCCCTTCACTGTATCGCTGGCAGGATGTACTCCGGGATCAGGACCTCCTGCGCGCGGAACAGCACCCGATCCGAATAGTTGCCGCCGTAGAACGCGATGAGTAAGTCCAGCTCCGGCACACCCATGACAATCTGGCCGCCATTGCCGGCCGCGAAAAAGGCCCGTACGTTGCCATCTGCATACGGGTAGTCGACCAGCCACCACTGGTAGCCATAGCCCCGATCGCCGATTTTTACCTGTTCCCCGATGGATGCCGCAACCCAGTCTTCGCTGACGATGCGTTGGCCGTTCCAGGTTCCACCATTCAGCATAACCTGCCCCAGCCTCATAAAATCACGCGACAACCACTGTGAACCGCCGCCGAGGTAAGGTTCGCCCGTCGGCTGGAGGCCCAGGTAATAGCGCTCGATCCCGAGCGGTGTCGCGATCAACTCTGCGAACAGGTCCATCAAGTGTTCACCGGTCGCCGCACTGAGTACTGCGCCGATAAGATTGC
>JBCAZN010000493.1:0-2026 GCA_038533035.1 Pseudomonadota bacterium | reverse complement strand
AACCCCAAGGAAGCTGGCGGTATCGTCTTGGTGGTTACGAATTCGATTGACCAGCAAATCGAGGACGTCGACGCCGTGTGCCGGGACGTCGTTGCGCGCAAGCAACTCAAGCAGCGCCCCTTTCTGTGCTTCGACGAGTGGAACGTCTGGTACAAGTCCAAGATAGCCGGCACGATGAATGGTGGCGGCAAGTTTGCGCAGCCGATTATTGAAGAAGTCTATAACCTCGAAGACGCGCTGGTTGTCGCGGGTTTCCTGATGAGTTTCATGCGGCATGCCGATGTTGTGAAAGTTGCGAACCTCGCACAACTCGTCAACGTTATTGCGCCACTGCTGACGAAAAAAGATGCGCTGCTGAAGCAATCCATATTCTATGCCTTTGGTATGTTGTCGAGACGCAAAGGCGGAACCAGTCTGCAAACCACAGTGGATGGGCCGAGCTACCAAACAGAATCGTACGGTGAAGTCAGCTTTTTGGACCGGGCTGTGACACTGCACGGCGACAAACTGAATCTGTTCCTGACCAATCGATCTTGTAGCGATTCGCTCAATCTAAAGGTGTCGACGAATCTCGAAATCGACAGCGTCGCAAGTGCCGAGATTCTGCACCATGAAGATCCGAAAGCGGCAAATTCCTTTGCGAACCCAAATGTCGTACAAGCCGAGACATTTTCCGCAATTGAAATCGGTTCGAGCGGTGTGTCGTTGACGCTCCCGCCTTTGTCGCTGGTCGCTGCAACACTCAACGTTGCCCGCTAACCGCCCTGAGAGTATTTTAGAAATAGTGTATCTACGGAGGACTCCAAAATGACATTGCGGCTTTCCCTGCTGATCCTTGCATTGTTCTGGACACCAATCGCGACGTCAGACACCGGCCCAACAAGACACCCAAACGTGATTCTCTTTTTCGTCGATGACATGGGTTGGAGCGATATTGGGGTCAACGGCAGTAGCTTTTACGAAACGCCGAATATCGATGCGCTTGCCGCAAATGGGGTGCGCTTCACCGACGCCTATGCCGCAAGCCATGTCTGCTCGCCGACGCGAGCGAGTCTGATGACGGGAAAGTATCCTGCAAGATTGCAGCTTACGGAATGGCTACCGGGACGTAATTCGCAAGACTCTGATGCCGTCATTACGGCACCTAAAGCGGATGCTCTCGCTCTTGATGAAACCACTATTGCCGAGGCGTTCAAAGCCAACGGCTATCGCACCGCCATTATTGGCAAATGGCATCTTGGTGAAGGTGACTACGGCCCAATGAACCAGGGATTCGACTTCCAGGTCCCTCGCGGTGCCAGGTGCTGTCCGAAGGGCGGTTACCTACCACCCTATGTTATGGAGGGGCTGGACATCGAAGGGCGCGAAGAAGAGTACCTGACAGATCGGCTGACCGAATTTGCGGTGAACTTTATTGGTGAATCGCCAGAGCAACCCTACTTTCTTTATATGTCGCACTTTGCTGTGCATGACCCAATTCAGGGTCGTGCCGATCTCGTTGAGAAATACAAACAAAAGCTCGCAGCACAACCCTCGCCAGAAGGTCCCGCGTTCATCCTCGAAGGTAATCCGGATGATCCGGAGCCACTCACACGCGCTCAGCTTGACGCACTAATAAAGGAGCCAACGCATGCGGACCATGGATATTTGCCTGGTCGCACGGTCAAGATCAAACAACGTCAGGACAACGTCGAATTTGCCGCCATGGTCGAGAGTGTTGATGAGAGCCTTGGACGAATCTTGCAGGCACTTGAAGCGAACAACGCCGCTGACAACACCATCATCGTTTTCTACTCGGATAACGGCGGTCTGGCCAATGGACATGGAAAAGCAAAATGGGGCAAGGCCATCCCGGCAGGAAAGGCCGTCCAGGCCAAGATGTATGCCGCCGGTTTGGAGGGCGGAACGTCAAACCTTCCGTTTCGTGGCGCGAAAGGCTGGCTTTATGAAGGCGGAATTCGTGTTCCGCCCTCCAAACCGGCGGCATACATCTTGGCCTGGACGGCCTTTCCTGCCGGGATGGCCT
>JBCAZN010000492.1:0-2030 GCA_038533035.1 Pseudomonadota bacterium | reverse complement strand
GTCGAGGAGCATCTTCCCGAAATGATCAAGACGGTCAAGGAAGCCGGCGCCAGCGTTCTCTGGGTGTGCGACCCGATGCACGGCAATACCGAGAGCACGGCGGAGGGTGTCAAGACGCGACGCTTTGACAACGTGGTTGCGGAACTCGAATCGGCATTCAAGGTGCACGAGTCGATGGGCAGCTACCTCGGCGGTGTGCACCTCGAACTGACGGGTGAAAATGTCACAGAGTGCACGGGCGGCGCACGCGGCCTCACCGATGCCGACCTCGCACGTGCCTACAAGTCGACCGTGGACCCGCGCCTCAACTATGAACAGGCGATGGAAGTGGCTATGCGGATCGCGGGTCTGGATCGGAAATAATGCGACTCTGGCCGGGTGCCAGCCCGCGCAGGGTCCATTCGCCGACGGAGTAACGAATCAGCCGCAGCGTCGGCAATCCGACCGCGGCAGTCATACGTCGCACCTGCCGGTTTCGGCCCTCGGTCAGCGTGACCTCAATCCAGCTGTCGGGGACGTTCGCCCGGTAACGAATCGGTGGCTTGCGTTCCCAGAGCCCGGTTGGCTCGTCGATCTCCCGCGCCCGTACGGCGCTGGCGCGCCCATCCTTGAGATTCACGCCGTCTTCAAGCTCGCGAAGTTGCGCGGCGTCCGGAATACCTTCGACCTGGGCCCAGTAGACTTTGCGGGTCTTCCGGCGCGGCTCGCTGATTGCCGCCTGCAGGCGACCGTCGTCGGTTAGCAGGATCAAACCTTCGCTATCGTAGTCGAGGCGACCGGCCGCGTAGACGCCCGGCGCATCAATGTAGTCCGCGAGTGTTGCGCGGCCGTCGGCGTCCGTAAACTGGCTGAGGACCCGGTATGGCTTGTTGAGCAGAATTAACATGGCAAGCGGTACTTTTTCAGGTCAGCCGCGATCTGTACAATGCACGCCTTTCGTGGCACCTCCTGCCAACGCCCCCAGTCTTGAGACAGCCCATGCACTATGACCATATTTCCGTGCCCGCCGATGGCGAGGCCATAACCGCAAATCCGGACCATACTCTGAACGTTCCGGACTTTCCCGTCATTCCATTTATTGAAGGCGACGGCATCGGCATCGATGTCACGCCGGTCACCATTGACGTGGTGAATGCGGCCGTCGCAAAGGCCTATGGCGACCAGCGTGGCATTCGGTGGATGCAGGTGTACGCCGGTGCCGCAGCAACTGAGGTCTATGGCGCGGATGAGTTCCTGCCTGAAGAAACGCTGCACGCGCTCGAGAAATACATCGTTTCCATGAAGGGCCCGCTGGCGACACCGACAGGCGGCGGCATTCGTTCGCTCAACGTCGCCATTCGGCAAACACTGGACCTGTACGCCTGCGTGCGTCCGATTCAGTACTTCCCGGGTGTGCAGACGCCGATGCTCGAGTCCGAACTGGTCAGCATGACCGTGTTCCGCGAGAACACTGAAGACATTTATGCAGGCATCGAATACCCGACCGGGTCCGAGGAAGTGCAGAAACTGATTCACTTTCTGCAGACGGAACTAAACGTCAAGAAAATACGTTTTCCGCTGAGCTCGGGTATCGGCATCAAGCCGGTCTCGCGTGAGGGTTCCGAGCGCCTGATACGCAAAGCGATCCAGCATGCGATTGACCGCGACCAGAGCTCCGTCACGCTCGTGCACAAAGGCAATATCATGAAGTTCACCGAAGGTGCCTTCATGAAATGGGGTTACGAGCTTGCCAAGACCGAATTTGGTGCAAAGCCAATCGGTGACGGTCCGTGGCTGTCGTTCAAGAACCCGAAGACCGGCAACGAGATCGTTATCAAGGACGTCATTGCTGACAATTTCTTGCAGCAGATTTTGCTGCGGCCCGAGGAATACGACGTTATCGCGACGTTAAACCTCAACGGCGACTACATTTCCGACGCGCTCGCGGCGCAGGTTGGCGGTATCGGTATTGCACCGGGTGCCAACATGGCGGATACGGTTGCTGTTTTCGAAGCGACGCATGGCACCGCACCGGGATTTGCCGGCAAAGA
>JBCAZN010000491.1:0-2067 GCA_038533035.1 Pseudomonadota bacterium | reverse complement strand
CGTCGTGCAACTTGTATCGCGGCTGCCGGAATTCGACGGTGACGGAAACTCGATACGGCGCGATATAGCAATCGGCATTGATTCGGCAAATTTGCAGAAATCGGTGCGCGGCACGGTCGACTTTGGCAACCGCGCGCTCGCGGCCTCGGTATCGGCAGGCTACCTCGAGACGGGTGATCGCCGAGTCGGTGACGGCACGCGGATCAAACCCAGCAACTTCGAATCGCGCTCGTTCCGGGCGGTCGTGCGTGGACAACCTGATAACAGGCGTCGCTGGTATTTCGACACCCAGTTTCTCGAACAACCCGAAACGCCGCGCGTCGACGAACTCGTGCCGGGCTTCGGTCAATCCGAACCGTCGTCGGAAGAATTTTTCTTTTCACCCAGCGCCCGCTCGTTCGCGCATTTTCGTTACGAGCACGAGGCCGGCTGGTTCGACGCAGACTGGCGTTTCGACACGGCGTGGCAACGTATTGACGACGACCGCAGCAGCCGCGATCTCGGCAGCAATGAGCGCCGCCTCGAAAACAATCGCAGCGATCTTTTTGGCCTGACGTTGAGTGCAAGCGGCGGAAACGAGCGTTCCTGGATCACCGGCGTCGACTTTTATTATGACGAAGTCAGCAGTGCGCGTTTCAGCCAGGACGTATCGACGGGCACCATGACAGAAATCGCGGCACGATTCCCGGACGGATCGACCGTCACGCAGGGCGCCGTATTCGCGAGCATGGACTGGCACGGCGCAACACGAATCACGTTTACGGGCGGCCTGCGACTGAGCAGCGCAAGCATTGACCTGCCGGCATCGTTCGGCGGCGAACACATCGACGTCAGCCGCCTGAGCGGTGATCTCGGCTGGCTTTACGACCTAAGCGCTGGCTGGCGGCTGGTGGCGAATGTTGGCGTCGGTTTTCGAGCGCCGAATATTTTTGACCTCGGCACGCTCGGCGACCGGCCCGGCAACCGCTTTAATGTTCCGAACACGAATCTTGATGTCGAAGAAGCGCTGCACAGCGACATTGGCGTACGCTTTCGCGGCGAGCGGGTCGAATTCGACTTCGCCATTTTCGCGCTGCGTTACGACAACCGCATTACATCGGTCGGCACCGGTGATGTCACACCTGGCGGGCGCGACATTGTACAAAGCGTCAATGCAGCCGATGCGCAATTGCGTGGCGCCGAACTGGGCATCAACGTTGCGCTCAGCGATGCACTGCGTATCGAGTCATTACTGAATTACGTCCGGGGCGAACAGGCGGTCGGTAACGTTGTTGAACCGGCCGACCGGGTGCCACCACTCAACGGCCGCGTTTCACTTTTTGTTGACCATTCCGATCGGATTACCTGGTCCGCGCGTATCCAAGGCGCCGCCGCCCAGGACCGGCTTGCCGCCCGCGATATACGAGACGTGCGTATCGACCCAAACGGTACGCCCGGCTGGATTATCGCCTCGCTATCGGCCGATTGGCACAACGACCACGGCTGGCACCTCACCGCCGCGGTCGAGAACCTGTTCGACAAACGTTTTCGACAGCACGGTTCGGGCATTGACGCCGCCGGCCGCAATGTATCCCTGACGGTGCGTCGCAAATGGTAAAATGTCCCTCCCGGCCCACTGGAGACGGCATTGCGAACGCTGGTCCTGCTTATGGTGTTGCTTGTTGCCGCTCCGGCGCATGCGGACCTTAAGTCGTACATGCTCATGCCGGGCGAAACGATGGCTGAAGCCCTGGACCAGGCAGAGCTGGGCTTCGATTACCATAAGAGCCAGGGTAAGAGGATCATGCAGATTGATTCGAGCTCGCATCGCTCCAACCGACGCCGCAAGAAAGAGGTTTTCCTGTCCAGCATGAACGGCTTCTACCTGACGCCCGAAAACGAGCTCCTGGAAATTCGCAAAGGCAAGCTCGTCAACCGCGTCCAGGTCGTGGTGAAGAAGAGCGATCCCTGAGCTGCATTGACAGGACCCCCGCGTTGCTCTAATTTTTGCCCCGGATTACAGTTGCGGGTACAACTCCGGATTTGCACCGGATTCCCTCTTAGCTTCCGACTCGGAAGCACCATCTG
>JBCAZN010000490.1:0-2079 GCA_038533035.1 Pseudomonadota bacterium | reverse complement strand
TACGCGTCCAAGGTGGAGTATTTTCTGTTCAGGCTGGACATGTGGACGATGAGCCGGGTGTCGCGCCGCACTTTGGCGGCGCCGAGCATTAGCAGGCGATCGGCCAGTTCTTCTGCCAATTCGGTATCGTCCAGATTGCGTGACAGACGTTTGTGAGTTGCATGGAGTCGAATTTCCTCCTGCAGGCCTTTGGCGATTTTGGTCAGATTCACAGACCGGGATCGCTGGATGCCCACCAACATGTCGCGAACAAATTTGGACCTGACGCGGCCAAGGTCAGAGCCGAGATTTTTGGAGCATACTTGCTCGGCGAATGCTTTAGGCGTTACGTCGCTGGCTATTGCGCTCATCGAAACCCCCCATTTCTCTTGAGTTCGAGTTGGGCTAGCCCTCCTCTCTCCAGTTACTGTTGCGTTTTTCCGTACCGGACTCAAGCCAAAACAAGCCGACCTTCACCCAAAATTTCCTGCGAATCGGCTCATTCAACTCGTTTTGGGGGGATTTTGCTGTTGCGGCGAAGTACCTCGTGTGCCCGAAAGAACGATCGAATGCATACTTCGTACAGCCTCACACAGAGAGTAGTTAATGTCCGACTTCGAACTTTCCAACAAGGTCATCATCGTTACCGGCGCCGCCGGAGGCATTGGCTCGGTCATGGCGCGGGAATTCGCCGGCGCCGGTGCCACTGTGGTGCTCGCTGGCCGCACAGAAGACTCGCTCAATGCCGTGGCCGCTGACCTGGGCGATGCCAGGACGCTGGTCGTTGGCACCGATGTCACCGACCCGAGTTCCGTGCAAAACCTCATCGATACAACCGTCAGTGAATTCGGGCGGGTCGATGTGATCGTCAACAATGTCGGTGCTGGCGCAATGCCGTGCGAACCCGAGGACACCCCTTATGACGTCTGGTCGCGTTTGATCGATGTTAATCTGACGTCGGTCTTTAACTGTTGCATTGCCGCTGGCAAGCAGATGATCAAACAGAAGTCCGGCAAGATCATCAATATTTCGTCGACGGCCGGCACCAAAGGCAACCCCGGCATGGTGCATTACTCGGCTGCCAAGGCTGGCGTGCTGAGCCTCACCAATAATCTCGCGTACAGCTGGGCCAAGCACAATATTTGCGTGAATGCGGTCGTACCGGGGTTGATCGCAACGCCTGCCATGATCAAATATGGCGTCACGCCCGCCGCTGTAACAGAGGATGGCGAGGCGGTTCCGCGCCTCGCGCTGGCGCCAGGGCCAGAGGACGTGGCTCGAACCTGTCAATGCCTCGCATCCGATGCTGCCGACATGATTACGGGCGAGGCGATTCCAGTGCGCGCGTGGAACCCGATGGACCGATTCTGGACTTAATCAGACCTAATCTGACAGACAGCGAACTGATTGAAGGCGGGCAGAGGACAACCCGAAACAACCTTCCGAGGAGGCAAGTACCGGCCAATACTTGCCGCTCGAGCTGCCTGGAATTCTCCTGAAACTTGCCACTTGCGAATGGGCGCTTTCGTTCGGCGTTCAACGGCCGCAACGCGTTCAATAGCAGCCGCTCATTTCCGAATTTTCGTGTATCTTGAGAGGCTGGTACTGACCCATTCCAGCCGGTCGAGAAACCCTAAAATGGCTGACGAAGTCACGAGAATTACACTTAGAAAAGACGAAGCACTGCTCGTCGATTCATTCCTGCGCAAGTACACCGAAGACGACTCGCTTGAACCAACTAAAGCGGAGTCTCAGGCGCTGTACAACCTCGCGTGTATCTTGGAGCAACAGTTGCCCGAGCTACTCGACCCGAAATACTCAGAGATACTCAAGAAGGCTGAAGCTGATATTTTCGAGAAGGAAGAGTGGGCCGAGTGACTGCTCCTGGCCGAGAGCAGCCCTTGGCCGTTTGATACACTCAGTAGCTGGTAATGACCCAAAACGGACCTTCGCTAACAGCCAAGAATATTGAATATCAACCAATCTCAGCCTGCCCAAAACTCTCGCGTGAAAATGTATGTCTTCTGATGCAAAGAGTACGTTCTATGGGCTTCTTCGCGATGAGTTTGCGCGGAGACTACGCGAACTCAGTTCGCGTAG
>JBCAZN010000489.1:0-2090 GCA_038533035.1 Pseudomonadota bacterium | reverse complement strand
CGGAGAAATACGGCCGGGTCCGTTTCGCGGACTATGCCACGGTCAAATCTTGCCCACAAAAGTTTCTCATGTAATCAAGGGCTTGCCACCCATATCTCAAGCCACTTCAGGCGTTGTATAACGATGCTCCGGAAGTCCTTGTAAATGCGCAAGGTTTTGACCCTGGTTTCGACCCTGCGGAAACAGTCCCGGGTGTAGCATGGCGGCGCTGACATTGGCACAATGCGCCGCAGTTTTCACCGCCTGCGGGCGGTTTTTTTGACCATTCCGGCACTGCCGGGGAGCACCTGCAATGAAAGACATCCTCGATCAACTGGGCCTCAGCGACATTAACGACGGTACCTGGCTGGGCAGCGAATCGATTTCCGACGACAGCGGCATGCTGATCGAATCCCATAACCCGGCCACGGGTGAGCGCATCGCAAGCGTGCGCTCGACGACGCCGGCCGAGTACGAGAAGGTCGTTGCGGCGGCGCAGGCGTCCTACGAAACCTGGCGTACGATCCCTGCTCCGGTCCGTGGCGAGGCAGTGCGCCGCATCGGCAACGGATTGCGCAAACACAAAGATGCGCTGGGCAGTCTCGTGACCCTTGAGATGGGCAAGATCAAGGCGGAAGGTGATGGCGAAGTGCAGGAGATGATCGACATCTGCGACTTTGCGGTGGGTCAGTCGCGCATGATGTACGGCCGCACGATGCATTCGGAGCGGCCCCAGCACCGCATGTACGAGCAGTGGCATCCGCTCGGAGTCGTCGGCACGATTTCGGCGTTCAATTTCCCGGTTGCTGTTTATTCGTGGAACGCAACGATTGCGGCGATCTGCGGCAACGTCAACATCTGGAAACCGTCGCCGAAGACGCCATTGTGTGGCGTCGCCGTGCAAAAAATCATTAACGAAGCCGTGGCTGACCTGGACATGCCGCCGGTGTTTTTCCTGATCAACGACGGCAGCAACGAGCTCGCCGCAAAATTCGTGGAAGATGCCCGCATCAATCTGCTCTCATTCACGGGTTCCTGCGCCGTCGGTGGCAAGGTCGGCGAACGCGTGGCGTCGCGTATGGGCAAGTGCCTGCTCGAGCTCGGTGGCAACAACGCGATCATCGTCGATGAATTCGCCAATCTCGACCTCGCGGTACCGTCGATCGTATTCGGCTCTGTCGGCACCGCAGGACAGCGCTGCACTTCGACACGCCGCGTCATTGCACATCGCTCGCGATTCGAAGAACTCAAGGAAACACTGGTCAATGCCTATGGGCAGGTGAAGATCGGTAATCCTCTGGATCCGGATACCCTGATGGGCCCGGTCATCGACGAGGCCTCAATGGCGCGCGTGGAAGCCGCGTGTGCCGCCGTTAAAAAAGCCGGTGGCGAGATTCTCTGCGGCGGTGAACGCATCGAAGGCGACGGCACCTACATGACGCCGGCGATTGCGGTTGCCGAAAATGAATGGGATATCGTGCAGACTGAAACCTTTGGTCCGATTCTGTACCTGATTCCCTTCGACACGCTCGACGAAGCGATTGCCAAGCAAAACGGCGTTGTGCAGGGGCTCTCCTCAGCGATCTTCACGGACAACCTGCAGAATGCCGAGTACTTCCTGTCGCACGGCGGTTCCGACTGCGGCATCGCTAACGTAAATATTGGCACGTCCGGCGCGGAAATTGGCGGCGCATTCGGCGGCGAAAAAGAAACTGGCGGTGGACGTGAAGCCGGTTCCGACGCGTGGAAGGCTTACATGCGTCGGCAGACCAACACGATCAACTGGGGCAAGGACCTGCCGCTCGCGCAGGGCATCAACTTCGACCTCGGCTAATCGGTCGCTTCGAAACGATTCTCGGCGCGGTTCTTGCGGACCGCGCCGGCTTCGAAGACCTGGCCGCTCATCGCGATATACACGCCCGTCTCTGCAATCTGCACGGTCGCGACGGCCATTCCCACATTAAAAACGGCATCTGTTGTACGGAACCGCGCCGGCGTCAGCGCGCCCGTCATGACGATCGTCTTGTCGCCGAGCCCGCTGAGCGTTTCGGCCGTGGCGGGCATCGTGTCGGTGCCGTGCGTGATGACGTAGTGCGTTGCGTCATCAGACG
>JBCAZN010000488.1:0-2103 GCA_038533035.1 Pseudomonadota bacterium | reverse complement strand
GCCGATGCACCGTAAACTCGATGTCCTGCAGCCTCGCGTCGCTCTCGGGAACCAGCGGATTGCCTTTGGTAATCGTTTGCCGGTCAATGCGAATGGTCTTGCGGCGCAAGGACTCCAATTCCCTGATCGGGTAGCGCCGCAACGAAACGTCGGCGCCTCGCCCGGCAAGCGACAACTCGACCGGAATCGATAGCTGCTGGTTGAACGGCATTTCCGGGTATTTGCCGCCGGCCATCCAGGATATCTGAATACAGCGGCCATCCGGCGTGTTACTCCAGGTCTGCGAGGCGTAGCTGTTGCGACCGTGATCGTATTTTTGCGGTTCAGTTTCCGCCGCAAATTCCTGGCCATCGAACTGGCCGACCGTGTACCAGCCGTGCGCACCGTGGAAAATCCAGCGCTCGCGACCTGACTCATCCTGCAACGGAAAGAAGTCGGGACACTCGCGATCGCCGTCGATCGTAAGGTCCTGTATGTGCGTCCAGTTCTTCGCATCCGGCGAATTCAGCAGGCAGTAACGATCGTCCTCGAGATAAAGCGCCATGACCCAGCGTCGCGTCGCTTCGTGCCAGATAACTTTCGGGTCGCGATTGTCCGCTGCAATCCAGTCAACGACAGGGTTTTGATCGTACTTGGTAAATTCCTGGCCGTCGTGGCTCACTGCCAGGCACTGAGTGAAGGGTTGTTTCGGTTCCACGTTCGAACCTGCTGCGGTGTAGAAGAGCAGCATTGCGCCCTCACCAAAGCCGGCCGTATTGTCATGATCGACGACCGCAGATCCGGAGAACATCGTTCCCATGTCGTCCGGGTACAGGGCGTGCTCGACCTGGCGCCAGTGAATCAGGTCGTCACTTATCGCATGGCCCCACCACATCTTCCCCCAGACCGGTGCTTCGATGTTGTGCTGAAAAAAGAGGTGCCAGACGCCGTCGTGGTAGACGAGTCCGTTCGGATCGTTGATCCAGTTTCGAGCCGCCGTGAAGTGAAACTGCGGTCGATGCAATTCACTGTATTCCCCCAATACTGGCGCCCCCCTTATTGCAACTTCAATCTCTTAGATCAAGTAATCAGTGTATCGGTGACCGCTGAGTCGTGCCGACTCCATCTTAGTGGTAGTCACCCATTATTGGTTTTGGGTGGCTTATACGCCAGATCTAGGCACCGGCGATGCCAGATAAAATGATTGGATGCATAATTGACCCATACTCTGCACCGGTTCGGGAGAGGACCGACGCCAAAGAGAGCAAGGGATTTTGATACAGATGTTCACAACACCGATAAAAACCAAAGAAGATTCGCTCGAGTTGATTGGGGGCAAGGGCCGGTCGCTGGCACGCATGGCGATGAACGGCTTCAACGTCCCCGGTGGCTTCCTCGTGACGGCCGATGCCTACCGTCGATTTGTCGCTGAGAATGACCTGCAATCGAAAATCCTCGAACTGGCGCGCCCGGAACTGCGCGACGGCTACCCGGCGTTCGATCACTGCGCGGAAGACATTAACGCACTGATTTTGGGCACGCCGGTCAGCGACGAGATTGCAGCGGATATCAGGGCTGCCTACCAGGGCCTCGAGGACGACAGCCTGCCGGTCGCGGTGCGCTCCTCCGCCAACGCAGAAGACCTGCCGGATTTCTCGTTCGCCGGGCAGCAGGAAACGTTTCTCAACGTGCGCGGCCAAGATGCGGTTGTCGAAGCGGTGCACAAGTGCTGGGCGTCGCTGTGGACGGCGCAGGCGATCAGCTATCGACACCAGAACGGCATCGACCAGGGTGTTGTAGCCATGGCCGTCGTCGTGCAGGTCATGGTGCCCTCGGAAGTCTCCGGCATTCTGTTCACGGCCAATCCGGCAACCGGCGAGCGCTCGGAACTGATCATCAACTCGAGCTTCGGTCTCGGCGAAGCTGTCGTCGGGGGTCAGGTCACACCGGATACGTTCATCGTCAACCGGGGCGACCTGTCAACGAAAGAGGCCGTGCTCGGTCCGAAAGAGCAACAGATTATCTACGACGGCGAACAGGGTGTGCAGATTGTCGATGTCGCCGAGGGCGATCGCGACATATCGTCACTGTCCGACGATATGTTGCTCTTTCGGACCGAGCACG
>JBCAZN010000487.1:0-2114 GCA_038533035.1 Pseudomonadota bacterium | reverse complement strand
CGATGACCGTGTGCATCAGCTGGTGCGCCCCGACAATGGCATCGACCGGGCAGGCCGTGCGGCAGTGCGTGCAACCAATACACAGGGCTTCCTCAATGACCGCCACCGCCGGTGTGGTGCGCTTCTCAAGCGGCAGACTCTCTCGTCCCAGCAGCTCGGCGAGACGTTGTACCGTGGCGTCGCCGCCCGGTGGGCAAAGGTTGATTGCGGCGCTGCCTTCGACAACGGCTTCGGCATAAGGGCGGCAACCGGGGTAACCGCATTGTGCACACTGCGTCTGCGGAAGCATCGCATTAACGCGCTCCACGAGATCGCTGTCGCCGGCCGGCAGGCGACGCGAGGCAATGCTCAGTCCCAATCCGGCAAGCAAGGCGATCACAGCGATTGTCAGTACGGCTTCCCACATTACGGCCTCGCCATGCCCGAGAAGCCCATAAACGCGAGCGACATGATGCCGGCCGTCATGAGCGCGATAGCGGTGCCGCGGAAGGGTGTCGGAATGTCCGCGGCCTCGAGGCGCTCCCGCATAGCGGCGAACATGACCAGCACCAGTGCGAAACCAACCGACGCGCCGAATCCGTAAAACACCGACTGCACGAAGCCCTTGGATTCCTGCACGTTAAGCAGCGCGACGCCCAGTACAGCGCAGTTTGTGGCGATTAGCGGAATGTAAATCCCCAGCACCTGATCGAGCAGCGGGCTAAGGCGACGCACCATGATTTCAGTGAATTGCACGCTCGCCGCGATCACCAGGATAAAGGCAATGGTGCGCAAATAGTCGAGCTCGAGCGGCACCAGTACCCAGGTATGCAACAGGTAGGCGGTCGCTGACGACAGCGTCAAAACAAACGCGGTCGCCATCGACATGCCGGCGGCGGCCTCGAGATTTCTCGACACACCGAGGAAAGGGCATAAACCCAGGAAGCGGACCAGCACAAAGTTGTTCACAAGAACAGTGCTGATCAGAATGACGATGAGCTCGCTCATTCCCGTATTGTAAGGATTACTTGACGCGCATGCCCGGTTTTGCGCCGTCATCGGGCGACAACAGGAATATTTCTTCGCCACCAGGGCCGGCGGCCAGCACCATGCCCTCGGACACGCCGAAGCGCATCTTGCGCGGCGCGAGGTTGGCGACCACGATGACCTGCCGTCCAACCAGTGCTTCGGCATCGTAGGCGGCCTTGATGCCGGCGAATACCTGGCGTTTCGAGTCGCCGACATCGAGCGTTAACGCCAGCAGTTTGTCCGCGCCGTCGACGGCTTCGGCCTTCTCGATCTTCGCAATGCGCAAATCGACCTTCATGAAATCGTCGATACTGATTGTGTCGTCGTCTTTTTCGGTATTGTCGACTTTGTTGGCCACAGGTGTGCTCTCTTTGGACTGTTCCACCATTCGCTGTACCTGGTCCGCCTCGACGCGGGTCAGTAGTGGTTTGAATTTGGGTAAGGTCACGTCAAGCAGTGGTGTCGATGCATCTGACCAGTGCCACTGATCTTCATTGAGAAACCTACGCGCATCCGCGGCCACCGCAGGAATAACCGGGGACAGGTAAATCATCAGCGAGCGGAACAGGTTGATGCCCTGCGTACAGACGGCCTGTACATCCGCAGCTTTGCTCTCGTCCTTGATCATGACCCAGGGCTTGTGCTCGTCGATGTAACGGTTCGCCTTGTCCGTGAGCGCCATAATGATGCGGATCGCCTTGGAAAACTCGCGATTCTCAAAGTGTGCAGCAATCGTCTCGGATTCACCGACGAATTCGTCAAACAAGCCGGGTTCCGGCAATTCCGCGGCAAGCTTGCCGTCAAAACGCTTGCCGATAAATCCGGCGCAACGGCTCGCGATATTAATAAGCTTGCCGACGAGGTCGGAATTCACGCGCGCAATGAAGTCCTCGAGGCTCAGGTCGATGTCTTCAATGGTTGGTCCGAGCTTGGCGGCATAGTAGTAACGGAGGTATTCCGGATTCAGGTTGTCGAGATAGGTGCGCGCCTTGATAAACGTGCCACGCGACTTCGACATCTTTTGCCCGTCGACTGTCAAAAATCCGTGTGCATAGACTGCGGTCGGTCGGCGGAATCCCGCGCCCTGCAGTACTGCCGGCCAGAAC
>JBCAZN010000486.1:0-2120 GCA_038533035.1 Pseudomonadota bacterium | reverse complement strand
GCGTGTTACAGTGCCAAGCATATCTTCTATCAGATTCTCAGTTCGTTTCCTGCAATTCATCTCGCAGTGATCGCGAACCGGACCCCTGCACACGCGGAAAAGGTTTACGGTATCGCGGGTGTCGAGACCGTCGAAAACATTTCGACGGCGAGCGAACTCGATACTGTTATCGCGAAACGCCAGTACGCGGTAACCGACGATCCCACCGCATTGTTCGAGTGCGACCAAATTGACGCGATCATCGAAACCACTGGCGAGGTCGAATACGGGGCGTTTATCGCCTATGAGTCCATCAAGGCAGGTAAACACACCATTGTGCTCAACTGTGAGATGGATGCGACAGTCGGACCCCTCCTGAAATCTTTCGCCGACAGCCAGGGCGTCATCTATTCAAATACGGATGGAGATGAGCCGGGAGTTGCGTCAAACCTCACTCGATTCGTTCGAACGATTGGTCTCGAAGTGGTCGGCGCGGGCAATCTAAAGGGCTTTTACGACGTCCACAGGACGCCTGAGACGCAGCGTGAGTTTGCCGAGAAAAACAACCAGAAGCCGCACATGATGACCTCGTTCGTCGATGGCACCAAGCTCTCGATGGAACTGACGGTACTGGCGAACGGCCTCGGATTCGGCGTCGGCATGCGTGGCATGTATGGACCGCCCTGTGACGATGTGCGGACCTGCCTGGAGCACTTTCCTGATGATGCGTTTGCCCCTGGGGCAGGTATCGTTGACTTCCTCCTCGGTGCGTCACCGTATACGGGCGCATTCGTCGTCGGACACTCGGAGCACCCGTTGAAGCAGGACTACCTGCAGTACCTGAAAATGGGTGACGGCCCGTTCTATGTGTTCTATACACCGTTTCACTTGCCGCAGCTGGAGATTCCGATCACGGTCTGCCGCGCCGTCTTGCTCGGTGACGCAACCGTGGCACCCAAAGGGCGCCCGTATTGCGATGCCTCGGCAATTGCCAAGAAAGACCTGAAGGCCGGCGATGTGCTGGATGGCATCGGCGGCTACGCGGCCTATACTTTGATCGACAACTTCGATACCTGTCTCAGTCAGAATCTGCTGCCCATGGGCGTCGCCGAGAACTGCCGGCTTGTCCGCGACGTAGCGATCGATACCCCCATTACCTACGCCGATGTCGAACTGCCAAAAGACCGGCAAATTGATCAGATGCGCCTGGAAATGATCCAAAAGTTTTTCGACAAGGCAGCGTGAGGGCCCGGCGTGATTGGCTTACCGTTAGGTACAGATAAAGATCAGGCACTGAACGTACTGTGCCTGGGGGCTCATTGCGACGACATTGAAATAGGTTGCGGCGGCACTCTGCTGACTTTGCTCCGTGAGCGGCCGAATACCCGGGTCTATTGGCAGGTATTCACGTCGACGCCTGAAAGAAAGGAAGAGGCCAAAGCTGGGGCAGAGGCATTTGCCGGCGCTGCTACGGAGCTACAGATCGACATTGGTGAGTTTCGCGACGGCTATCTGCCGTATGAAGGCAGTGCCGTTAAAGAGTCGATCGAAAAAACCAAGCTGGCCTTCTCACCAGACATCATTTTTACGCACTATCGGCACGACCTGCATCAGGACCACCGAACGGTATCCGAGCTGACCTGGAATACTTTCCGAAATCATCTGATCCTGGAGTACGAAATTCCGAAGTGGGACGGCGATCTGGGTTCGCCAAACGTATTCGTCGAGATAGACAAGGCGGTTGCAAAAGAAAAGGTCGCAAAGCTGCAAGCGGTGTACAACTCGCAGCAGAGCAAAAACTGGTTTACGGACGACCTGTTCCACTCGTTAATGCGGTTGCGCGGAATGGAGGGGAATTCGTCATCGACGCTGGCTGAGGCATTTTACGCGCGAAAGGTCAATCTGGTACTCAGCGGTTGAAGCGCTCCTCCCAGGCCACTCATTCTAATTTACGACTTTAATTGCCTCGCCGGACAAGCGGCTCTCTCCGCCAGACTGGCTGATGGCGGTTGCAGCAAAGTAGTAAGTATCCGGTGAAAGATTGTCCACCACATAAGTCGTTACGCTGGCGTTGTTGATATCAATCTCGTTGGTATAACTGCCCGATGATCGGCCATAGTAAATCTTGTAACCAATCAGAT
>JBCAZN010000485.1:0-2120 GCA_038533035.1 Pseudomonadota bacterium | reverse complement strand
ATTTCGGTATATAACCAGGCACTCGGCGTCAGCAAGCGCATGAAGTACCGGCAATGCCGGTCCGTCCAGTCCATCATGGGAGCGACGGCGATGCGACTGGTAGCCACCTTTAAACCTCAGACTCCAGCCGCTGCAGCCTCGATCGACGCATGATTGATTGCTGCCGCGTAAACCGCCTCGGAACCCGCGGCACGTGTCGCTTTCTTGATCATGCCCTCGAGGTTCGGACGCTTC
Organism: Pseudomonadota bacterium; assembly: GCA_038533035.1. Lineage (GTDB taxonomy): Bacteria > Pseudomonadota > Gammaproteobacteria > Steroidobacterales > Woeseiaceae > UBA1847. Next base: position 1,886 of record JBCAZN010000485.1, on the reverse strand, counting down.
TCGTGCGCCTCGCCGGTGCCGATACCACCGCCGAATTCGTAGATGCGATCAATTCCTTCAGCGAATGCATTGACAAGATTGTCATTCCATAACACCGGGTGTTTGAGCTGGTAGTACAAGCGCTCCTTGATACCGTCGACATCGTCGTCGTGAAAGTTACCGGTGTAATTCGACATGACGCGAATATCAGGCGCCTGCATTTCCGCGCCGGCGAGCGCGTCCTTGAACAGGTCGGCCGCCTTGTCCATGTAGTAGGTGTGAAACGCACCCTCCGTCTTCAGTCGAAATGCTTTCTTGCGGGGAAATTGTTCTGCAACGTGCGCTTCCAGGGACTCGAGATCGGCAGACGAACCTCCCACAACGGTCTGGGTTGGCTGGTTGCAGGCCGAAACCGCACAGTTGAACTGCTCAGCCAGTGGTTTAATTGTTTCGAGGTCCATCATGAAGGCGGTCATCTCACCTTCACCATGCTCGCCCATCAATTCACCGCGGGTCTTGACGAGCGACAACGCCGTTTCAAAACTCATCGCATTGGCCGCAACGAGCGCCGAATACTCGCCAAGACTGTGACCGGCCGCCATGGTCGCCGCAATAGCACCACCGGACTTTTCCTGGAAGACGCGCAGGCATGCGATGTGATGCGTTAATAGTGCAGGCTGAGTGTGGCGCGTAAGGTTAAGCTGGTCGCCGGGATTATTGAACGACATCTCCTTGATGTCGTAACCGAGCACAGCGCTCGCCTCGTCGTATGTTTCGTTTGCGATTGAATGACTTTCGCAAATGTCCTTGCCCATGCCCTCGTACTGCGAGCCCTGGCCAGGGAAAACGAACAGTGTATTCATGACAATTCCTTGATGATCTCGGGCGGTGCCTGGACCAGCTCGATGAGCACGCCCTCACCGCCGATCGGTGATTCTTCGTTGCCTTTGGGGTGAATAAAACATACGTCAAAACCCGCGGCGCCGGTGCGGATGCCGCCCGGCGTGAATCGCACGCCCTGCGTCAGTAACCACTCAACGGCGACAGGCAGGTCGTCGACCCAGAGGCCCACATGATTCAGCGCCGGCGAGTGTACACGCGGCGACTTGTCCGGGTCGACCGGTTCCATGAGATCAACCTCAACCTTGTTTGCGCCCTTGCCGATCGATGTGATGATCTCGTCAACGTTTTCCGCCTCACTGCGATAGCGGCCATCCACGGTAAACCCAAGCGTATCGACCCAAAGCGACTGCAGGCGCGATTTGTCGGTACCGCCGACAGCGATTTGCTGAATCCCCAGCACCTTGAAAGGTCGTTCGCTCATGCATTCATTCTCAGTTGCGTTTCAGGTAGATATCCAGAAGCTTGGCAGCCGCCAGCGTGGCAGGCAACTCGCCGCTGCCAACGGCAACCTCAAGCGTATCGACGTGCTTTTGTACATCCGCATCAGCCGCGAGATCCGCCATCAAGCTGTCACGGACCTCGGCCCACATCCATGTGCGTGCCTGCTCCGAACGGCGCGACGCGAGCATGCCGTTCGACTTAATCATTTGCTGGTAAGACTGAATCGCTTTCCAGGCGTCGTCCAGGCCTTCGCCGTGCAGCGCGGAACACGTCAACACCGCGACAGTCCAGTCGGGCGTTCGCGGCCGCATCAAGTGCAGCGCGTTACGAAACTCCATAGCTGACTCACGTGCCATCGCCTCGGAGTCACCGTCCGCCTTGTTAACGAGCACGAGATCGGCGAGCTCCATGATGCCGCGCTTGATGCCCTGTAGCTGATCGCCGCCGCCCGGCTGCAACAGCAGGACAAACATGTCGGTCATATCGGCCACTGTAGTCTCGGACTGGCCAACGCCGACGGTCTCGACGAGAATCAGGTCAAATCCAGCGGCTTCGCAAACCAA
>JBCAZN010000484.1:0-2133 GCA_038533035.1 Pseudomonadota bacterium | reverse complement strand
CAAACGCATGGGCCACGCCGGCGCCATCATCGCCGGTGGCAAAGGCACGGCTGAGGACAAGTTCAAGGCGCTTGACGCCGCGGGCGTCGCAACCGTTCGCTCGCCCGCCGAGCTTGGCTCGAAGATGCAGGAAGTGCTCGGCAGCTAGGCAGAACGGCAGCCGACGATGAATCAAAACGTCAAAGTCGCGCTGGCCCAGGTTGATCTCGCGGTCGGCGACATCGCCGGCAACACGTCGAAGATTATCAACTACGCAAATCGTGCACGCGACGAGCTGCGCGCCGATCTCGTAGTATTCCCGGAGCTCAGCGTTTGCGGCTATCCGCCCGAGGACCTGTTGTTTCATGCCGGGTTGCGACACCGCGTCGAGACGGCGATCGACGAGATACGTACAGCCGTCGACGGCATCGCCATCCTGATCGGTTTTCCCGAGTACGACGACGAACATATTTACAACGCGTGTGCCGTTTTTGATCACGGCAAAGTGCTGGCGCACTACCGCAAACACCTGTTGCCGAATTACAGCGTGTTTGACGAGGAGCGCTACTTCACGGCCGGCACCAAGGCGTCGGTCTTCAAGCTGGGAGGCGTGCGGCTCGGCATCAACATATGCGAAGACGTGTGGAGCGCGGGGCCGATGAAGGCAGCGCGGTCTGCCGGTGCCGAGTGCGTCATTGCAATTAATGGCTCGCCTTACGAGGTGGGTTACCAGGAGACCCGCGAACGCCAGGTGCGGCAGCGCATCGCCGAGTCCGACGTACCTGTCGTCTACGCCAATATGGTTGGCGGGCAGGATGAACTCGTCTTCGACGGCGGTTCATTCGCAATGGACTCGAACGGTGAGGTGGTTTTCCGTGCGCCGGCATTCGAGGAAGGGTTGTTTGCCGTCACCTTGTCAGCGACACCGGGCGGAGTGATGCCACTTGCGGGCGACGTCGCCACGCCGGGTTCGCTCGACGCGAGTGTATACGATGCGCTGGTCACGGGGACCCGAGACTACGTTGGCAAGCACGGTTTCAACGGCGTTATTCTCGGCCTCTCGGGCGGCATCGATTCAGCGTTGGTGGCAACAATCGCTGTTGATGCACTCGGCGCCGACCGGGTCCGCGCCGTCATGATGCCGTTCCGCTATACATCGAACATGAGCCAGGAAGACGCCGCGAAGCAGGCGGGACTGCTTGGCATTCGCTACGACGTGATTCCGATCGAGCCGATGTACGAAGCAACGGTCGCACAGCTTGCGCCGATTTTCGGTGACAGTGAAGCGGATGCGACCGAGGAAAATATCCAGGCACGCTGCCGCGGCATCCTGCTGATGGCTATCTCCAACAAGACCGGCCGCATGCTGCTGACCACGGGTAACAAGAGTGAAATGGCCGTCGGATACGCGACCCTATACGGTGACATGGCGGGCGGATTCGCGCCGATCAAAGACTGCAGCAAGACGCTCGTGTATCGACTGGCGCGCTACCGCAACACGCGCGGTGAGGTTATCCCGGAGCGTGTCATCACGCGCGAACCGTCGGCCGAGCTGCGACCCGGTCAGAAGGACAGCGACTCGCTACCTGACTACGACATTCTCGACCCGATTCTCGAGGCGTTCATCGAGGATGACCTGTCGGTCGACGAGATCACCGAGCGCGGCTTCGAGCGCGCAACGGTTATCCGGATCCTCGAGATGGTGAAGCGCAACGAGTACAAGCGACGCCAGGCGCCGCCCGGTGTACGCATCTCGGGCCGCGCATTCGGTAGAGACTGGCGTTACCCGATAACGTCCGGCTACAAATTTCCCGGCTGAAACCGAGTCACAAACAGAAACGGCTCCGGATACTTCGCAATCGCTTCACTGAAAGGCGCGAGTTGCGAAATATCCGGAGCCGTTTCTGCCGATCTCTAGCTGTCGTCCGGAAAATTCTCAGCCAGTACCCGTCGGGCATCGGCTGCGAGGTCGGTCATGCCGAGTTCGTCGTACGCCGCGATCATGAGTTCGAGCGAACGCTGGTTGCCGGTCGCGCCGTTGTAGGATTCGAGCGCCGATTTCGCACGATTGGCCGCAGCGACATAGGCGCCGCGCCGCATATAGTATTCGGCAACGTGGTTTTCGTATGCCGCGAGACGATTCTTCATCGCCAC
>JBCAZN010000483.1:0-2145 GCA_038533035.1 Pseudomonadota bacterium | reverse complement strand
ATCCATCTGAATAGCCGTCACGGAGGCCTGTATAGGTCAATCTGAATCTTTGCACGAGCGAGGCGAGTATTTTTATAGCCTTAACTCCTACATTTATATAGGACTGGCTAACCAGCGAAAAGGCAAAGATTCAGATTGACCTATACAGGCCTCCGTGACGGCTATTCAGATGGATGCCGCCAAGCCAGCGGTCGATGCCATTGAGTTCTACCCAGTCCGCATCACCGGCGAGCAACTGACGGCCGACATCGGTCAGGCTGACGTGCCAGTCGTTGGGTTGTTCGCCCTGTCTGGCAATGGTCAGCGCCGGCTTGCCGCAGCTGGCCAGGCCATCCAGCAACAACCAATAACCCGAGTCGCCCATAAACGGCAGCGGCTCGTACTGATTGTTGTACCAGTTGAAGAGCTTCGCGGCCGTCAAGTCGCCTTTGTCATCCAGGATTTGCAGCGTCAGGTCTTCAGCAAGACTCAGGCCGTTACGTTTCGACGGCAGTTCCTTTAAGTGTCTGTCCAGCGCGATGGCCATCGTTGGAAGCGCGGGCGTGCCGCCAGCGATGACTTCGAACAGGGCGTCAGGCGAGGGCGACTGCACGGCGGCCCAGACCTGCACACCAAGTTCGAGTTGTTCCGGTGTAACGTCCATGAACTCCTGCCACAGCACCTGCAGGGCCTCGGGTGGCAACTGACCCAGACCAATGAACCGGTCAATGCCGGGATACTGTGTGATGCTGATCATCTTAAGGTGCGCAGGTCGCGCTTCGCGGTCAGCAAAGTAGGCCAGCAGTTTGGCAAGAATAAGTTGGTCGAACGAGTCGTGTTCGAACCAGAGATACGCCGCATCGTAGTGGCGAACTCCGTCGAGGGCAGCATATTGCTGCTGCAGGCCTTCAAGTACTTCGTCGTAATTCGGGTGCAGGCTGTCGGCAATGAAATGGGCGCGACACTGTAAAAAGTCGTCGAGCGAATCGGCGCGCGGCACCGGGCCATGAACATAGGGGTCATAAAAGGCTAGAAAGTCGTCGGAAAAGCCGGCGTCGACCAGCGTCTGTTGTATGTCGGTGCCACAGCGAATGTGAATCACAGACTCGCGCGTCATTGGCTAGTCTTTAACCGCAAGGCTTGCCGCTACGAACGAGAGCGGTGGCAGTGTCAGCGACGGTCCATCTGATCCGAGTTCAATAGCGTCGAACGGCCGGCTCAGGACAACGTTGGGTGCATCGAACGAGTTTTCGGCCTTGGCATCTTCGTGGTGCAAAATTTCGGCATCGAGAATGTCACCGACGGCAATGTCGGATGACAGCCGTACGGTCTGCGCATCGGTTGTCGATCGATTGGTCAGGAACAGGTTGAGTCGATCGCCATCCAGCGTTACGGCGCGATCGAGATAGTTCACGGTACCGTAGTTTTCTGTTTCGTAGCTCGCCCCATCAACCGTACTTTGCAAACTGACGCCGCCTTTGCGGCTCGACAGCATTTTGAACGCGTAGAAGATGGACTGCTTTAGCAGAGCATCTTTACGAGTCAGCAGGGGACCGATCACGTTCACGAGCTGTGCGATGTTTGCAATCTTCACAACATCGGCGTGACGAATGAAGCTCATCAGGAATCCGGCGACGACCAGGGCATCCTCGAGGTTGTAAACCTCCTCAATGATGGGCGGCGCGAATTTGCCGGCGCCATTCATCTTCCCGATCTCGAAGGTCTTGTACCAGACGTTCCACTCGTCAAAGCAGAGGTACGGACGTTGCTGCAGTTTCTTGCGCGCCGCCACATAACGGCAAGCCGCGTCCACGTCTTCAATTTGCTGGTCGATGGAGTTTGTAACGCCGAGAAAACTGGCCGTGTCGTCCTCGCGATTACCAACGTATCGGTGCAGGCTCACGTAATCGGCGAAGTCACCGAGATATTCCAAAACCGTGCGATCCCACTCGAGATACGTTGGTATCGTGATGCCGGACGAACCGCAGGCAATAGTGGCGATATTGCGATCAACGCTTTTCATGAGCTTCGCCGCCTGCTGGGCCCGAATCGCATACTGGTCGGCAGGCACATGGCCGAGCTGCCAGGGCCCGTCCATTTCATTGCCAATGCACCGGCGGGTACGCAGTATGCGGACATGCGCAAGGCAAACGGCAATGCCGAGCC
>JBCAZN010000482.1:0-2151 GCA_038533035.1 Pseudomonadota bacterium | reverse complement strand
ATCCAGTAGACGCCACGTGTTGCAGGGTCACCGTACTTTGATACGCGACCGCCGATCGGGTTAACAACGAGTATGTGAACGTCGTCAGTTAATGGTTCGAACACCGGCATTTCCCAGATGATCGAGCCGTAGTCGAGCAATCGATACGATACGGCGCTAAAGCGGTCCCTGTGCGTCCAGGTTGCACCCTTTTTGCCAGGCTCCAGGACGTAGTAGTCGAGCCCTCCGCCCGTATCAATATCCGCCCCGATGATCATGTGCCAGCTGTTTCCTTCGCGCCACAGATATGGGTCACGAAAATCATTGACGTGCTCCGTATTGACGACCGGGCCCAACTTCTTCCACGTTGCAAGATCGGGATCCGTGCTGACGGCCATCGAAACACCAGGATTGCTAGCCGTGAGCCGGTGGAAGTGATTGACGCTCGTGTAAAACGCATAAGCCGAGTCGCCATCGATAATCACGTCGCCAGACCAGATCCCCTTTTGGTCAAAGCCGAATTTGTCGTCCTGAAGCTCCGGCCAAAGCGCGTCCGGAAGATGACGCCACGAGACGAGATCGTCTGAAGCCATATGGCCCCAATGCATCTGTGTCTTGTAAGGACCATTCGGCGTGCGCTGGTAAAACAGGTGCCAGGTGTCGCCACGGCGAACAAGGCCATGCGGCTCATTGGTCCAGTTTGCGGGTGGCATGCCGCGGTACCGGGGACGCAGATGGTCATTGGCAAAGCGCGTGTCCGGAACAACCAATGACGCCATTCCATTTGGCGGCTCGCCAAACTTTGTTGCAAGCGCATGCACCTGGTCTTCGTTCAGCGCGTGTCGGTAGATCGAAAACTCATCGTACGCAGCATTCAGGAAGTTGAACGTAAAATTGAGGAAGCCAACATCTTTATGGCTGCGCGCAAGGACAAGTTCGGTTTCGGCAAACTCAATCTCGCTGTTCTTGCTAAGTTTACCGGTCCCGATTGGTTGCCCGTTCAAGTACAACGTCGCCTTGCGTGCGCTGGTATCGACGACAGCGGCAACATGCGCCCAGGCATATAGCGGGAAGTTGTCCGGGGCGTCGATACGGATATCGCCGCGACTCGTTGCCAACCACAGACCCCAGCGGCCGTAAGTGTCAATAAAGATGTCAAAGCCTTTCGAGCCTTTGCGTTGGTTGATTATCGAGGACGGCGAGAGTCGACTGACCACCACTTCGAGGTCCGATGGATAACTCTCGAGCGCGACCCAGGTCGCGACAGAGAACGAATTCGTGCCGCCAAGATTCACCGGTGCGGACGCCCAGCTCGAGAACCCGTCAGTGCGCCAGGCTCGACCGGAAACGCCCGGCACATGGTCCGGTTGCTCAAACTGTGTCGTGATCACCATATCGCCGGGCAAAGATTCGAGCGACTCGAATGGAACCGAGAGCTCGGCGTCGTCGGCGTAGCCGATCCCGGAAAGAAAGAAGATGCAAAAGGCGGCCTTGGCCAATCGTGGACTAGTCATTCTCATCATTACTCCCAAGTTCCCGACAGCTCAAAAATGTCGAGCGAAGCAATCGTCAGGGGGTGTTCCGAACCGCGCGGCGATATTTCCAATTGGTCGAGCGGCTGGTCGGTAAAGTAGTTGAGCGTCAACAAGCTGCGCCCGTCATCAAGAAACAGCTCTATCGAGGAGGAATCTTTAAGTATTCGGATGCCCATCGCCTGCAAGCCGCCAAGATCAAGTGGTGCAGAGATCTCGCGCATGAAGTCGGGAGTCGATTCAATACCAACGCTGGCGCCGGAACGATCGACCGTCAGTTGATTCAGCGAAACTTGAAAGTCGAACGTCAGGGATTCTCCATCCGCATTACGAAACTCCAGCGCCCAGTCTTCGGACCCGCCGTTCTCCCAGTTGATGTGCATCTCGAGATCAATCAGGTTCGGGAGGGGTCTGTCGCTGCTAATTCGTCGCGAGTCTCGCAGTTCAATATTTTGTTCGTGTGCCAGCCGCTCGCCTTTCAGCTGGTCGAGCTCGCGGACTGGATCTGCGGCGAGGCGAATGCCATTGCGGTTTCGAATCAACCGGAGTTCACGCGGAGCAGTCAATGCGCCACGCCAGGGAGCTGTTGGAAGCTTCAGGGCATAGTCCCAATTGCTCATCCAGCCAATAATGATTCGGC
>JBCAZN010000481.1:0-2154 GCA_038533035.1 Pseudomonadota bacterium | reverse complement strand
GACGGTTGAATGGCTGATCAACGATCGCAAGATCCAGATGCTGGGCCTGGGTGTGGGGATCGAATGGCAGTACGACCTCAGGGTTTCGGCGCCAGATAACTCGCCGATCCGGCGCATGCTATTGGGCGCCAACATCCCGATCGCGCATCCGCTCGTTAACATTGAGAATATCAAGGCAGAGCGGGTGTTCTACGTCGGTTTGCCACTGAATTTTCCCAAGTTTGAAGCCAGCTTCATTCGTGCCGTTGCGTTCGAAGCACCGGAGGGCGCGTGATGGTCAGTCTCAAAGGCAAGAAGGTCGTCAACCTTTCGCAGGAACTGGTTGCACACATAACCCGCATCGATGGCACAGTAGAAACAGGCACGACAGATGCCTACGATTTTCCGTGGGTCGTTGAAGAAACCATCAATGAGAACGACCTGACGATGGAGCACCTCGTCGGCGCGCCCATGGGTGCTTTCCCCGCGTGGCCGTACGGTATACACAGCGGTCACATGGGCTCGCACATTCAGCTTGGGCCCGGCCACAACGATAACTGGAGCGGCTTGCCAGATGGCATGCTCGGTATCTGGGAGATGCCCCTCGACACCTATTACGGTGAAGCCGTCGTCTGCAACCTGGACCATGTTAAGGGCGGGCCGATTCTGCCGGAACACCTCGAAAACGTTCGCGAGGGCGATATTGTCCTGATGCACAGCTGTCACGAAGGGGATGACCAACCGGAGATCGTAGGCGATACCGCCTACTGGCTGGCTGAAGAGGTCAAAATCAAGATGCTGGGCGTGCAGGTTCCCGGCATTTCCTGGGAAACGAAAATGCACGACCCGGAGCCCGAAAACTGCCCGACGCATCGTGCGATGACCGGTAACAACATTCAAATTGTGTATCCGTTGTCGAATATCGAAAAACTGACCCAGGAACGGCTGTTCTTCATGAGTTTGCCGCTCAACGTCGAGCGTATGGAAGGTACCTGGGTGCGCGCAATAGCTATTGAGGATGACGCCTGACGCCAAATTTTGGGGGAATTTTGGCCATTCTCACTTGGGGCTATAGGCGCCAGTTAGTACAGTGTCATTAGGGGAGAGGTAACTATTCTTTGTCTCATTTCGATTGAGACGTGGTTAGGAGGGGGACATGAGAAACACACTTATCAGCATCCTTGTATGCTGCCTCGCGACGCCGATTCCGGGCGTTGCGCTTGCCCAGGACGGCGATGACGACGCGGAGGTCGTGCTCGATGAAATCATCGTGTTGACGACTCGGCGTGAAGAGTCGGTGATGGACGTTCCATTTTCAATTCAGGCGATACCTGAGACGGTTCTGGAGCTTCCGACATTCAACGACATGGCTGACGTCGTCAATTTGGTGCCCGGTGCGACAGGTTATGGTCAAAAACCACCGTTTCACCTTGGGGTACAGTTTCGGGGCAGCGGCATCATTCAGAATATCTCAGGCGGTCTGTCGCCGGTGGGCTACTACGTCGATGACATTCCCTACGTAGACATCAGCACGCCGACGCCGCCACCGATGAGCACGTTTGATCTGCAGCAAGTTGAGATCGTTCGAGGCCCGCAAGGTACGTCTTGGGGCCAGGATTCGTCGGCCGGCAGTGTCATCATGAGAACCAACCCGGTGGACCTGCAGAATTTCGGGTACAAGACCAGGGTCGCAGTCTCGGACGTCATGCATTACAGCGGAACCGGCTTTACCGTCGGTGGCGTCCTCAACATGCCAATCGCGGAGGACGTATTTGGAATTCGGCTGTCCTATCTCCGCGAGGATGATCCGGGCCACGGAACCGTCGTCGGTCGCCCGGATATAGAAAATCCTCTTGAGAGCAGTCGCGATACGATTCGATTAAAGGCGTTTTGGCAAGCCAGCGACAAGATTGATGTCGAGTTTACCTATTCGTTGTGGGACACCGAATACGGAATAACGCCGTCAACGCAGATCGTCGATTCCACGGGTGGCTGGTTGCGTATGAATACGTTCGCGACGCCCATAATGACGACAAAATTCCCTGATGGAATAGTAAAGAATAGTTACGAAATCACCTGGACGACGCTGCGGGCAAGTTTCGATCTTGGCTTTGCCGAGCTAACGAGTTCGACGGGTTTCGTTGACACGCCGAATCCCAACGGGCCGAAGCCCAG
>JBCAZN010000480.1:0-2168 GCA_038533035.1 Pseudomonadota bacterium | reverse complement strand
TGTTGACCTTGATGATGTGTCGCCGGGTAATAGCAGATTCCGGCCCCTTGTCGCGATACGGCAGCGGTCGCACGCCGGCGTAGGCAAAATTGATGTCGTCAACGGTCAGACCCGCACGCGGGAATACCCGGTTGGTCTCTTTCAACAGGTAGTCGACTTCTTCCCGGCTGGCACGGATGCTATCGAGATCGCCGTCATAACGAATGTCCGTGGTGCCGATCAGGTACTGGTCGTTCCAGGGAATGATGAAGAATGGACGACCGTCGGTCGCAGCCTCGACGTAAAATGTATCCTTGGGGGCGTCAGCGAACTTGCCGACAACAATGTGGCTGCCCTTGGTACCACCAATAAATCGCTTGGTCGGTTCCGGCGCCGTCTTGAGGACATCATCAACCCACGGTCCGGCTGCATTGACGACCGAAGCGACACGCACCGTATGTTGCTTGCCGTCTGCGTCGACGTAGGACACACGATCAACCTGTCGATTACACGTGGCCAGTTCAACAACGCGCGCATAGGTGCGAATCTCGGCGCCAGCCGCGGTTGCCGCAAGCAGATTTTCAAGCACCAATCGTTCGGCAAACGTAATCTGAGCGTCGTAGTAACGCGCCGCCGCAACCAGCCCGTCGTCGTTCAGACCCGGCTCGGCCGCGCGAATCTCCTGCTCATTGAGCATGTCGTGTTTCGGCAACGATTTGTTCCACGACAGAATGTCGTAGGCGATCATGCCAAGCCGAATCAGGAATTTGCCGCGCCGCGCATTCTCGTAAATGGGAATGCTGATACGCAGCGGTTGCACGAGGTGCGCGGCGATCTGGCGCAGCCAGCGACGCTCGTGCAACGACTCGTAGACCAGCGGAATCTCACCGTATTCGAGGTAACGCAAACCACCGTGAATCAGCCGACTTGAAATGGCCGACGTCGCGCTGCACATGTCGCCCTTATCGAGCACGAGAACTTTGAGGCCGCGCAGCGCCGCATCGCGGGCAATACCGGCGCCGTTGACTCCGGCACCGATCACTGCGACGTCGTAAATCACGTCGCCACCCGCTTTCACGGACGCACCTGCCCGTCGCCGTGGACGACATACTTGTAGCTTGTCAGCTGCTCGGCGCCGACCGGGCCGCGCGCGTGAATGCGCCCGGTTGCGATGCCAATCTCCGCGCCCATACCGAATTCTCCGCCATCGGCGAACTGCGTCGATGCATTGTGCAACACGATCGCGCTGTCGACGCCGGCAAGGAAACGCTGCGCCGCCGCAGCGTCATTCGTCACAATACACTCGGTATGGCCTGATCCGTAGTGGGCAATATGCTGCATCGCTTGTACATCGTCCTCAACAACCCGGATTGAAATAACGGCATCGAGGTATTCCGTAACCCAGTCTTCATCTGTCGCTGCTACCGCTTCCGGTACAACGGTCCGTACCGCTGCATCACCACGAACCGCGCAGCCAGCATCAAGCAGTGCCGACGCGATGCCCGGCAGTACGGCTTCGGCGCACGCCTGATCGATCAGCACAGTTTCTGCGGCACCGCATATTCCGGTGCGCCGCATTTTGGCATTGAGAACAATGTTGCGTGCCATCTCAGGATCGGCATTTTCATGCACATATACATGGCAAATGCCGTCGAGGTGGCCGATTACCGGTACCCGAGCTTCGTCCTGTACGCGCTGGATCAGGCTCTTGCCGCCGCGCGGCACAACCACATCCAGCCATTCGGACATGGACGACAACAGGTAGCCCACGGCGGCCCTGTCGTTGGTCGGAATCATCTGGATTGCGTTCTCGTCGATGCGCGCGGCACGCAGCCCGTCGCGCATGCATTCGTAAATTGCATTACTCGACCGATAGCTATCCGAGCCGCCACGCAAAATTACGGCATTCCCCGATTTGAGGCACAGTCCGGCTGCGTCCGCCGTGACGTTCGGCCGGCTTTCATAAATGATGCCGATTACGCCAAGTGGTACTGACACACGTTGAATACGCAGCCCGTTCGGCTGCTGCCACTCGGCGGTCACCCGGCCAATCGGATCGGGCAATGCGACGATCGCGCCCAGGCCTTCTGCAATGCCCGCGATACGCTCGTCATCGAGCGCCAGGCGATCCAGCATGGCCGGCGTCGCGTTGCCCTCCCTGGCCGATCTGAGGTCTGCCGCATTCGCCT
>JBCAZN010000479.1:0-2177 GCA_038533035.1 Pseudomonadota bacterium | reverse complement strand
CTGGATATATACGACAACGTTGACGTTCCTCTGCGCTATCGCGGCTTCAATGCCGACGAACGTCGTCGTTGTCGTATATATCCAGCTCCGGGATCAGGTTAAAGCTCTGGAAAATAAAGCCGATCTTTTCATTGCGAACGCGTGACCGCTGCTTGTCGTTCAATGAAGAGATGTCGCGGCCGTCGAGCTCGTAGGTGCCATCGGTGAGTTCTTCGAGCAATCCCGCGATGTTCAGGAAGGTTGTCTTGCCTGAGCCCGACGGTCCTGTGACGGATACGAATTCGCCTTCGTCGACGGTTAAGGAAAAATTCTTCAATGCGTGCGTCTCTACCGTGTCGGTACGGTAGATCTTGGAAACGTTTTGCATTTTCAACATGTCTTTGACTCCCCTGCGAAGTGTCAGTTTGTGAGCAGCACCGTGTCCGCGCCGCGAAACGGGTCAAGATTGGAAATGACGATCTGTTCGCCGGGCTCGAGCCCGGCAACGATTTCAACAGCGCCGAGGCTGCGCGCGCCGGTCTCGATCCGGCGTCGGTGTGCGACGCGGTCATCTTCAACGACATAGGCAACGCGTCCGCCGCCGCTGTCGAGGAACTGGCCGCGCTGCACCATCAGCACGTCCTCGTGCTCGGCAAGCAAGATGCGCGTCGCCAGCCGCTGGTTCTGGCGCAGCCCGGTCGGGCCGTCACCTGTGAAACGTATGCGACTCGCTACCTGGTTGTTGACGATTTCGGGCGATACGGCAACGAGCTGACCCAGGTACCGTGTGCTGCCCACCTGGATTTCGGCCGTCATACCGATCGCGAGGTCGTCGGCGTAACTCTCAGGAATCATTGCGTCAATTTCGAAGCGCGTGAGATCGACAACTGCCATTACGGGCGTATCGCGTGACACCGCTTCCTTTTGCTCAACGAGCAGGTCGCCGACAATGCCGTTTACGGGAGATCGAATCGCGAGTTCGTCGACCTGGCGCCGCAAATCTTCTACAAACAACTCTTGAGCATCCACCTCGTATTGGCTGGCGCGCAACTCGAACGACAAGCGTTCGTCAAACAGGTCGGCATCGGCGATTGCGTGCTGGTGTGCCAGCTCGGCATTGCGCAAGTCGTCCTGCGCCTTTTCATAGTCGATCACGGGGATAACACCCAGCTTGTTTGCTTCGTCCGCGCGACGTTTTTCACGATTGGCCGCGACCAGCGCAATATCCGCGAGGTCGGCTTCCTTGCGTTTTTCCAGGGCAAGCTGGCGCGATTCAATGCGCTGGCGCTCAAGTTCGAGCTTGCGTTGCGTCAGTGACGCTTCGGCCTGTTGCAATTGATTGGTGAGTTCCGGGCTGTCAACGACGGCAAGCACCTGCCCGGCAGTCACGGTCTCGCCGGCCTCAACGGCCAGCGTGATACTGCCGGAGGCCGTGGCATAAAGTGTGGGGCGAACAGCGGCAACAATGCGGCCCTGCACCGATACGTCCCGTACCAGGTCGCCGCGCGCGACGGTTGCCGTGCGCACACGCTCATACGGCACACTGACCGTTGCATTGGCCCAGCGCATGACCCAGGGCGCGGCAAACAGGATCGAGGCGATGACGGCAATACCAATGCCGGCGGCAATGAGCTGATTACGACGTGGGTCGCGCGGCTCAAGCTGCACGTCCTGTGCAGATGTATCGGCAATCTTCAGTGTCCTGACCCCCCTAACGGTCTCCGGCTGCGGTATTTATGTGCCGTATATGAAGTTTAGATGCATGAACGCCGCTTTTGGTTTGAAAAATACCACTTGGTAAGGTTCCGGTGTTCTGTTCCACGCTGTCCGTCCGGTGTGCGATGGTAGTATCGCGAGACCTGGTGACCGGACACAGTGGATTGGCAGAGACCCCGCAAACGCTGACGATAGGCAACGACGACGGTTTCGAAGTCACTATAGTCGCTTTGGGTGCCGCGATCGCGTCCCTGCGCGTGCCGATGGGGAATAACCAGCGTGAAGCGGTGCTCGGTTACCCGAGTCTGGCAGGCTACCAGGATGACACGTTTTACATGGGCGCGACTGTCGGTCGCTATGCGAATCGCATCGCGAACGCGACCGTGGAAATTACCGATGATCGTGTAACCCTCGACGCGAACGAGGGGCCGCATTGCTTGCACGGCGGTGCGGATGGACTAAGCAGGCAACGCTGGTCACTG
>JBCAZN010000478.1:0-2182 GCA_038533035.1 Pseudomonadota bacterium | reverse complement strand
ATTGTGGAGCGGGCCGGAAGCGGCTTTTTCCGAGATACACGTCTATGCAATGACCGACGAAAAGCCGGGCGAAATGGCGTTTGAGTCGGGACAGCTGGATTGCGCGCAGATATCCGTGGAATCGGTCGAACCGTTTCGGGCGAGCATGCCGCCGAACAGTTCGCTCGAGGTTTACCCGTCAGGCCGAAACTACTGGCTGGGAATGAACCAGGAAAACCCGGCACTGCGCGATCGGCGAGTCCGGCAAGCCGTGCAATACGCGGTGGATGCTACCGCGGTCGTTGAAGCGGCATGGTTTGGAATCGCCAAACCCTCTACCGGCCCAATTCCGAGCGGCGTCGTCGGCCACCGCGAGCGCAGCCTGGTGCCGCCGGAGGGTGATCTCGACAAGGCGCGGGCGTTACTTAAAGACGCGGGCGTCGAGTTGCCACTAAAACTGCGCCTCGACGTGAACAACGACTCGCTCGAAATGACGGCGGTGCAGGTTATCCAGTGGTCGCTCAAGAAGGTCGGCATCGACGTTGAGATTCGCTCCTACGAGAACAGCGTGTTCCTGACGCAGGGGCGCGAAGATCTTGGCGACCAGTGGCAGGACCTGCAGCTTTATTTCCAGAGCTTTGTCGGATCGGCTGATCCGTATTACTCGATGGTCTGGTTTACGTCGCAGCAACTCGGGCAATGGAACTGGGAGCGCTTCTCGAATGAAGAATTCGATCGCTTGAATGACGCGGCACTGGCGACGGCAGACCCAGCCGAGCGTGCCCGTATGTACCAGCGCATGCAGGACCTCATGGAGCAGTCGGGCTGCTATCGCTTCATCACCAACGGAGCGATGCCACAAATTGTGCGGCAAACGATCGAGTCGGCCTTCTCACCGGACGGCTACGCAATTCTGCGCGGCTTTCGACCGAAAGGCGGCGCTTCGTAATGCTGCAGTTTGTTGCGAAACGCAGTTTGCTCGCGCTGCTGATCCTGTTTCTCGCCGTAACGTTGATGTTCGGCATGATTCACATGATGCCGGGCGATCCGGCCAGCGTGATGCTTGGTCCGAAGGCGTCGCCGGAACTCAAGGCTGAGTTTGCCGAGCGTATGGGGCTCAACGATCCGTTTGTCGTGCAGCTTGGCAATTTCTACGCGAACGTCGTCCGCGGCGATCTTGGGGTGGATGTATTTACCGAGCGCGAAGTCACCGACATCGTTTTCGAACAACTGCCGTACACAATTGCGCTTGTGCTGGCGGCAATCGGCGGGGCGTCGCTGCTGGGCATTCCGCTGGGCTGTTTTTCGGCTATTCGCCGCAACTCGCTGCTGGACCGGATTACGGGTGTCATATCGGTAGCTTTCATCGCGATACCGTCGTTCGTCGTCGCGCTTTACCTGTTGCTATTGCTGGCCGTGAAGTGGCGCTGGTTCCCGGCAATGGGGGCGGGCGAGGACGGTGATATTGCCGATCAGCTGCATCATCTTGTCCTGCCCGCGATAGCGCTGGGGCTCGGTTGGGTTGGCTACATTGCGCGACTCGTACGTGCGTCCATGCTCGAAGTTCTCGAAGCGAGCCACATTCGAACCGCGCGCGCGTTCGGTTTGCCGGAGCGCACGATCATTACTCACTATGCGCTGCGTATCGCAGTGCTGCCGACCGTCACCATCCTTGGGCTCGGTATCGGTACGATGCTGTCGGGTGCGCTGTTTGCAGAGATTGTGTTCTCACGACCCGGCATCGGCAAGCTATTACACGAAGCCGTGGTAACGCGAAATTACCCGGTCGTCATGGGCTCGGTGCTCGTCACGACGTCGTTCTTCGTGCTGTGCACGCTGCTCGCCGACACGATCAATGCGGCGCTCGACCCCAGACTGCGTGACGAGGGCAACCACTCATGACGCCCGCACGCGGCCCGATCGCTGACGTTCTCGCCGGTCTGCGGAAGGACCCGCTCGGGATGACGGGCCTGGTTATCGTGTCATTGCTGATCATCGTGACCCTGTTTGCACCGGTGCTGGCACCGCACGATCCTCTGGAAGTCGATGTCTACAACCGCCTGCAGGACCCGTCATGGCAGCACTGGCTCGGAACGGACCAGCTCGGACGCGACATCCTGTCCCGGGTATTGCTCGGCGGACAGGTTGCGCTCAAGGTTGCGTTGATCGCTATCGTGGTTTCGCTATCGATCGGCCTGCTACT
>JBCAZN010000477.1:0-2189 GCA_038533035.1 Pseudomonadota bacterium | reverse complement strand
ATCATTATCACTCGCAATAAAAAAAGGCCCTGAAAATCAGGGCCTTGCGTGTTCGTTCCTGGCGTCTGCGTCAGGCGGCGGTAGGGGAGTATCGTACCGGTTGCGCGACCTTGTTTGCTTCAGTCTTGCGATGTTCACCGAGGATCTCTGACGCCATCTCGCGGCACGAGCCGCAGCCCGCCGCAACGCCGAGCTCGCGTTCCAGGCTCCAGAGATCGGACGCACCGGCCTCGGCGGCCTTGCGGATCTCTTTATCAGTGATGGCGTTGCAAATACAGACGTACATAGATTCAATCGCTTACGAAGCCTGCAATTATTCAAACGCAAATGAGAATGATTGTCAATAGCATTAAGTTTAATCCGAGAATTTGATTCCGTAGGCTGACTGCGCCGTCGCAGGCAACGTCGAGCAGGCAATCTTGCGCCCATCTCTCGCGATACCGATCCAATCAGGCAAGGCGGTTTTGGCGTCGATGCAATTTACACTTTGCGGCAACGCAGGATTTCGTTTGCTTGCAAATTACTGATATAAAAGGTTTTTTCACGCTTGGCACGCATGTTGCGTGCAGACATTAAAACTCGAAATAAGAACAAGAAACAGGAGTACGGGGAATGTCAATCTTGCGAGCAGTGGCGATTGTTGTCTTTTTTGGTGTAATCCTTGCCGGTTCGGCACGCGCCGACCTGATTCAAGAGATTACAGTGACGAACTACACTGGTGACGGGGAAGTTTTGGAGACCACTGGCCAGGGAGCGAATGGGCCCAACTTTCACTTTGGCACGTTGATTTTTCCGAACGAACTCCAACGCCCATTCGGAGGTCAGCAAGATTGCTCGTACGGGCCCCATCCCAATCTGCCCCCATGTGAGTTTGCTCAATTCCTCCCTGATTTTGATGCGTTCGGTCCGTTTAGCGACATCGATGGCGAGGGTGTGGGAGCCACGCTTCCGGAGTCATTAGACGTCCGTGGCACGTGGACCATAGGCGATGATTGGATGGTGCAAGGGATTTTTGCGTGGATCTGGTATGACCTGAGCGAGATTGGTAGCAATGGCGTACTGACGCTCGTTTTCGGATCCGGAAACAACATCTGCGGCACAATTCAAGATCAACAAATTAGGCCGGGTGACTGCTTTGGCCCATCGATAGAGGAAAAAGAGATTTTTTCTTATCGACTTGACCCAGCCCACGCTGTTCCGGAGCCCGGAGCATTAGGTTTGTTCGGGTTGGGCCTGATGGGGATGGTGCTGATTCGTCGCCGTAGGACCTAACCAAGGGCAAACTCAGGTTGACGGCACCCGGGTCACACTGTCGCGTGTGACTTAGACACTGCAACTCGTGCCTCGTTCGTGGCACCATGCATGACTGATACACCAATGTGGTTACAGTCGTGGATTCCATTCCAGCATGAGCGAACAGGCTCGCAAACTACTCATCGTGGAGGACGACCCCGGTCTCCTTAAGCAGCTCAAATGGTGCTTTGAGGGGTACGACGTATTTACGGCCGACACCCGCGAAAGTGCCATCGCCGAACTGCGCCGGCATGAGCCAGCAGTGGTTTTGCAGGATCTCGGTCTACCGCCGAAACCGGAAGGTGTCGAAGAAGGTTTTGCAATTTTGGCGGAGACGCTCAAACTGGCACCCCATACCAAGGTGATCGTCGTCACCGGCAATGGCGATCAGGCAAACGCGCTGACCGCGGTGGCAGAGGGCGCCTACGACTTCTACGAGAAGCCGGTCGACACCGACACGCTCAAGCTGCTGGTGGACCGCGCTTTCAACATCGCCGAGCTTGAACAAGAAAACCGGCGCTTGAGCTTCAAAGTCAACGAATCCCCCCTCGACGGCATCGTCGCCGCCAGCGAGGCCATGCTTGCCGTATGCCGCATGATCGAAAAGGTCGCACCCACAGACGTCACGACGCTGTTGCTCGGGGAATCCGGCACCGGTAAGGAACTGCTCTCCCGCGCGCTGCACAACCTGAGCCCGCGTCGCGACAACAACTTTGTCGCCATCAACTGTGCCGCGATCCCCGAAAACCTGCTCGAGTCCGAGCTTTTCGGTCATGAGAAAGGTGCTTTCACCGGCGCACACAAGCAATCCATCGGTAAGGTTGAGGTCGCCAACGGCGGCACGCTATTCCTGGATGAAATCGGCGACATGCCGATCTCGCTGCAGGCCAAGATGC
>JBCAZN010000476.1:0-2198 GCA_038533035.1 Pseudomonadota bacterium | reverse complement strand
TCAATCAGCGCCGGTATCTCATGCTCGTCAACGTAGTCATAGCGTGGCATCCAGTACCGTTTGACACAAAACGCTCCATCCTCAAACAGCAGGGCTGTTCCTGGCTGCAGCTTGGATACATTCTGATACACCGTTTGAGGTGCCGGTACCATGTGAAAAATAAGAAAATCGTATAGCGCCTGTTGCCGAATCGACCTCCCGACACCTGGAAATCTTGCAACCTCATGAGCCAACGAGCCGAATACCAGCCCGCCGGACGTCTCAGCAAAAGTCACCCTCTCAACGCCCATTCGATCGACAGCCAACATAGCCCGCCGCGTCCTGGGATGTTGAATGGCTATTACGAACTGACCCGTTAGATCGTTGAGCAGCTGTTCGCCAGACGATTCGAATCTATCGGCGATTTCGGCAAGTAGCTCGCGGTCATTGTCTGACGAAATTTGTCGTCCGCGCCAGATCGCGCCCTCGGAAATGCTGACGATGACGCCTTCTTTCTCCAATACATGCAGAGCATAACAAGTCGCCGTCATTTGATTTCCGTCGGCGGCTATGAGCTGCAGGGATTGCACCGGGGATTCGCATCGGGCTGCGGTTGCCGCGTGCCGCGCATCTGCCTCGGTCCTTGAGGCGTCCGTTGTGGGCAACAAGTAGCCGAATATTCGCGCCATACGTCGTGTCCTGTTTGGTCTGGTACGGATAGGATGGGAGCCACATAATACACTCGCCAGATACCGATTTCTTTGACATAGTGCTCGCCCATCCCAATTGAAAAAAGTTAAACTGCAGGCGCCGAAATGCCGCCGAACCTTTACTTATCGACTGTGAAATTTCGACGGCCCTGCTCCGGAGAGAACACTTCGTATGATCATGATTGAGGTAACATTCTGGGCCATGGCCGCCCTGCTAATCTACATATATGCGGGTTATCCTCTACTGCTCACTGTTTTCGCCAAAATACGTCCTCGACCGGTAGAGCTTGGCACATCATCTCCTGCCGTAACGTTGGTGATTTCGGCGTTTAACGAGGAAGACGTCATCGCTGAGAAATTGGAAAATAGTCTGGCAGTCGACTATCCGCACGAAAAACTAGAAATCATCGTCGTATCCGATGCATCTGATGATCGAACTGATGAAATCGTGAAAACCTTTATGAATCAAGGTGTTATATTGCTCCGAATGACTGACCGCGGTGGCAAGACATTGGGCCTGAACGAAGCAGTCGCAAAATCTTCCGGTGAGATCCTTGTATTCTCCGATGCCAACGCAATGTACCAAACTGACTCTGTCCGTATGCTGGTCAGGAATTTTGAAGATTTACATGTTGGCGCCGTGGTCGGCGAGTCAACTTACGAGGTGTCGACCACGGATGCTGAAAAGAGCGAGTCCGCGTACTGGAAGTATGAAACGGCAATCAAGCGGCTCGAGTCCGAAATTGGCTCCACGGTCGGCGGCGATGGGGCTATCTATGCGATCCGCAAAGAACTCTACCAACCGATGGCTGCCGATGCCCTTTCCGACTTTGTCAATCCGTTGCAAATAGTTGCCCAACGTAGAAGATGTATCTACGAACAACACGCAATCTCGGCCGAAGAAGCCGCCGGCAGCTATGCCAAAGAATTTCGCCGCAAAATCCGAATTGTTAACAGAGCATGGCGTGCCATGATGTCGATGAAATTCATGCTAAATCCTTTTCGCTTCGGACTTTTCGCATGGGCGTTGATTTCTCACAAACTTCTCCGTTGGCTGGCGCCGATATTTCTGTTCACCGCATTCGTAGCAAACGTAGCGCTGATCGGGGTTCATCCTATCTACATCGCAACGCTGGTCGTGCAAGTTTCGTTCTACGGTTTAGCGCTCCTAGGTGCCGCACAGCGCGAACAAAGAATCGCGCCGATTATGTACATTCCTTACTACTTTTGCCTTGTCAACATCGCCAGCGCGCGAGGTATTTTCGAGGCGTATCGTGGCAAGACTTACGCTACTTGGTCGACAGCGCGTGCCGACTAGATATAATTCATAATAGCTCCATTGAAGGTCTCCATATTTAATGATCGAAAATATCCGTGAAATACTGCGCAACACGCTGCAAATCGGCGGAAAAGCCGACGAGTTCGATAAATCGTCACCACTATTAGGCGAAATTCCCGAGTTGGACTCGATGGCCGTCGTAACGATACTTCGTCATCACGGATTTCGAT
>JBCAZN010000475.1:0-2205 GCA_038533035.1 Pseudomonadota bacterium | reverse complement strand
GAGGGCTTGGCAGCGACCTGCCGCTCGAGACCTGGCTACGAGATGCCATATGGCCCGTTGAAGCTCGCTGGATTAGCGCCGAAATGGTCCGCGATGGCACTGAGCTCGCAATCGCCGAAATGATTCGCGGCGGCGTTACCTGCTTCAGTGACCAGTACTTCTTTCCGGAAATTGTTGCCGAGTCGGCCGACGACCTGCACATGCGTGCCGTTGTCGGCACGCCGGTCATCGACTTCGCGACGGCCTGGGCAAACGATGTGTCCGATTACCTGAACAAGGCAACGGATCTCGTTCACGACCCGTACGCCGACCATCCACTAGTGACGACCTGCTTCGCCCCACACGCCAGCTATTCGCTGCCGGACGAAGGTTTTCGCGAGCTCCGCGTGCTCGCCGATCAGCTAGACCTGCGTGTCCAGATTCATCTGCACGAAACCGCGACCGAGATCGCCAACGCTATTGCACAGACCGGCAAGCGGCCTGCGGATCGTCTCCGCGAGCTGGGCTTCATCAACGGCAGCTTGCTGGCCGTTCATGGCGTGCACTTGAACGATGACGAGATCGCAGAATTCGCCGCCAACGGTGTCTCGGTCGCCCACTGCCCGCGCTCAAATCTCAAACTGGCCAGCGGCATCGCACCGATCGCCGCTATGCGGGAGGCCGGCGTGAATGTCGCTATCGGCACGGACGGTGCTGCCAGCAACAACGTGCTCGATATGTTGTCAGAAATGCAGTATGCGGCGATGCTGGCCAAGGTTCGGGCGGACGATGCAGCGGCCGTCACTGCCGGCGATGCACTCTACATGGCGACCATGGGTGGCGCCGCAGCGCTGGGTCTTGCCCACGAAACGGGCTCGATTGAGGCCGGCAAGTGGGCCGACCTCACCTGTGTCGACCTCAGCGCGCTGAACAGCCAGCCGGTGTACGACCCAGTGTCGCAACTTGTTTACGCTGCGCGAGCCGAACAAGTCACGGACGTCTGGATCGCCGGGCGTCACCAACTGGATAATGGCGAACTCGCCCATATAGATAGCGACTCCATACGAGCGCATTGCGCCGAGTGGCAAAACCGTATCGCGAGCACCTTATGACTGAAACCCGCATCAACGTTGACCCCGCAGAACTCGCCAAGTTTGACGCCCTCGCGTCGCGCTGGTGGGATCCTGATGGCGACTTCAGACCACTGCACGAAATCAACCCGCTACGTCTCGACTGGATTCGGCAACACGTTGACCTCAAGGACATGCGTATTGTCGATATCGGTTGTGGCGGTGGCATTCTTACCGAGTCCATGGCGGCCGCCGGTGCCAAGGTCACGGGCATCGATATGGCGGAGGGCCCGCTTGCGGTCGCCCGCCTGCACCAACACGAATCCGGCGCCGCGGTGGAGTATAGACAAACAACGGCGGAAGACCTCGCCGAAGCCGAAGCTGGCCAGTATGACGTGGTCACCTGCCTCGAGATGCTCGAGCACGTTCCGGACCCGGCCCAGGTGATTCAGTCATGCCACGAGTTGGTGCGTCCGGGCGGCCACGTGTTTTTCTCGACGATCAATCGCAACCCGAAGTCGTTTTTGTTCGCCATTGTTGGCGCCGAGTATGTTCTGAAACTGCTGCCTGCCGGAACGCACGAATACGACAAGTTCATTCGCCCTTCCGAACTCGAACAATGGGCGCGTGGTGCCGGCCTTGATCTAAAGGACAGTATTGGCATGCACTACAACCCGATAACCAGGGACTACTCGCTCGGCGGCAACCTCGACGTCAACTACCTGATGTACTACCAGCGGCCGTCCGACTGATGCAGATACTGGATGACGAATTCGAACTGGTCCTGTTCGACCTCGACGGCACGCTTGTCGATACCGCGCCGGACATGGTTGCCGTGCTGCAAGCAATCCAGCGCGATCGCGGCGTCGAACCGGTGCCATATGAATTAGGTCGATCGTTTGTCTCGCATGGCGCTATTGGCCTTCTGTCCGTCGGCTTTCCCGAGCTCGAGATTACTTTCGGCGACGACCTGCACCTTGAATACCTTGAGCGGTATTCCGACAATGTCTGCACGGACTCCGTTGTTTTCGAGGGCGTGAGCCAGCTACTCGACGCACTCGACAATGCGGCTTGCCCGTGGGGGGTAGTAACCAACAAGCCAGAACAATTGACGAACCCGCTGATTGCGGCGCTCGGGCTCGCCGACCGCATTGCC
>JBCAZN010000474.1:0-2210 GCA_038533035.1 Pseudomonadota bacterium | reverse complement strand
GCCCGATCGAGTCGCTCGCAGCCGTATTTGCGTCTCACTCAAACGTGCACGCAGTGGGCATCAACTGCACGCCGCCGCAGTTTGTGCCTGAGCTGGTGCGGCGCGTGCGTATGGCGATTCCCGGCATCGCGGTACTGGCGTACCCGAACTCCGGGGAAACGTGGCACCACGAATCGGCGACCTGGCTCGGCACCGCGACGCCGCTCGATTACGCGAGTGCTGCAAAATCCTGGGTGGAGGCTGGCGCAAAACTCGTGGGCGGGTGTTGCCGCACCGGCCCGCAGCACATCAAGGCAATGCGCGCGGCGCTACAGGAGTAATGCGGGAATTTCAGCCGGGCTTGCCGCAATCGATCGGGCGCCGGCTCTCTCAAGTTCGGCAACGCTGCCGTAACCGTACGACACGCCGACCGGGTGCATGCCGTTGGCAACCGCACCGATCAGGTCATGCTTGCGATCGCCAATCATGACGCGATGCTCGACAGGCTCGTTGCGTCCAATCGCCCATTCGAGCAGGTCGCCTTTGCGAGAACGTGTGCCGTCTGGCTCGCTGCCGTAGACCTCGGTGAAGAACTGTCCCATACCAAAGTGTTCGATGATTCGTGCGGCAGCCTTTTGCGGCTTGGCGGTTGCAACGAACAGGCGGGCGCCCGTGTCGTGCACCGCCGTTAGCGCATCGAGAATTCCGTCGTACGGTTTGTTCTCGAGCCAGCCGACGTCGTTGAAGCGCTCGCGGTAAAGCTCAACGGCCCGGATTGTCAGGTCGTCGCCGACGACTTCGGGGAAGGTATCCCACAACGGCGGGCCGATACTTTTGTACAGCCAGTCATCGGACGGGCGCTCGAAGCCGAGTTTGTCGATGGCATACAGGATGCATTTCGTAATGCCTTCGTACGGGTCGGTCAGCGTCCCGTCGAGATCAAAGTAGATATGTGCGCTCATTGGTGGCGAGTCTACGTCAACCTTCACGATGTCGTAACATCGGCTTATGAGGATCGGTATCGTCGGATGCGGGCCAGCGGGGCTGGCGACAGCGCTGTTGTTGAGTCGCGGAGGGCACGACGTTGCGCTTTTCGAACGATTCGACGAGCCACACGCCGTTGGTTCGGGATTCATACTGCAACCGACCGGGCTCGCTGTCCTTTCCGAGCTCGGACTTAGCGACCAGATACATGACTGGGGCCAGCGCCTCGATCGTATTTACGGCGTCGCCGAGCCGTCAGGGCGGATCGTACTCAATGTGAACTACGCCGCGCTGGGCGAAGGGTTTCATGGTCTCGCCGTTCACCGGGCAGCGCTGTTTGATGTGCTTTACGGCGCAGTGCAGCAAAGTGGTATCGAGGTGATTACCGGCTGCGACGTTCGAGCGATCGAGTATTCTGACGCCGGCGATCCCGCCATCGATGGCGCAGACCAACATCACAAGCGCTTTGACCTCATCGTCGATGCCAGCGGTGCGCGCTCTGTGCTGCGGCAATACGCAACTCGACCGCGCAACGAACGGTCACTCGAATACGGGGCAATCTGGGGTACGTTTGAATGGCCCGGAGAGCCGTTTGACATGCGTATGCTGGAACAACGATACGTAGGTGCACACACAATGATCGGCGTCTTGCCAATCGGTCGTCATCGTGGTGCCGAGCGTAATCTCGTCGCCTTTTTCTGGAGCCTGAAAACCGCAGCGCATCCAGTGTGGCTGGATGCTGGCCTGGAAGTCTGGAAATCTGAGGTTCGCAACATCTGGCCCGAATCCGATGCAATTCTGCAACAAATTCGCGACCCGTCGCAGATGGCACTCGCGATCTACGGTCACAGTACGTTGTCCAGACCTTACGGCAGCCGCATGGCGTTCGTTGGTGATGCGGCCCATTCAACGAGCCCGCAGCTCGGACAGGGAGCCAACATGGCGCTGCTCGATGCCTGGGCGCTCAGCGAGGCTCTCAACGTGCCGGGCGATATTGACGAACAATTGCGGCGCTATGCCCAGTCGCGCCGCTGGCATGTCAGGGCGTTTCAGTGGTCAAGCCTGGCAATGACGCCGTTTTACCAGTCTGACAGCCGTGTTCTGGCTGCGCTACGCGACTTGCTGTTCGATCCCGTGTCGAAGTTGCCGATTGCGAGGCGTATCGTTGCCGGTCTGATTTCCGGCATGCTCGCGGGTCCGCCGAAGGGGCTGGACTATCGATCCGGCATGCGTACGCAGGATTAGCG
>JBCAZN010000473.1:0-2212 GCA_038533035.1 Pseudomonadota bacterium | reverse complement strand
CTTGAAAAATCCGGGGACGGCGATTGGCGCATTGCGTTTTCCCCGTCAGGCCAGTTCGCCGTTGCAGGGCACGCCGTCGCAGGATTCCAAATTTATCGTACGACCGACGGACGTTTGATTGGTCCGTCGTTCGGCATGCGCGATGCCAATGTCGACGCCAATGGTGAGCTACTGACGTTCAGCAGTGATGAGCAGCTGTTGCTGACGGGCAGCCCACAAGATGCGTCCCGCCTGTGGCGCGCACCGTCACCGTTGCAAGGTGCGGAGGTCGGCTTCAACCAGCCGCACAGTATCTGGAGTCCGTCAGCAGACCGGCCGGTGCTGGCAACGCCGGATGGCGCCTACATCGTAATTGGTGATCCACAAGGCCACGTGCACGTCGTGCCAAGTGGCACCGGTTTGCCCGAAGTCGAGGCGAAGGCAGGCGACGTGAATTTTATCGGTCATGCCAGCGCGATTGTTCGCATGGCGGTGGACAACGGTGCCAAACGAGTGGCGAGTGCGGCACGTGACAATTCCGTTCGAGTTTGGAACGTGACTGGTGGCGACCCGCTGCCATGGAGCACGATCATTGACGCCGATCCCGTCGATGCCATGCAGTTTTCCGCGGACGGTGATTTGCTCGCTGTGCGAGCGGGCGCCGCAATCACGATGATCAACGTCGCTGATGGCGCCAAGCTGGCGGTTTTAAATATCGGCGAGACGGTCGGGGACATATCGTTTGCGGCGGATGGCCTGCTCTACGTGGGTACGCGCGAGGGTACATTGCACCTGGCACAGCGCGCGGCTGACGACAGTTGGCAGGTACAGCAAATCTGGCGCGGCGAATCCGGCATTCGCTCGCTAAGCGTATCGCCGCGCGGCGATTTCCTGGTGCTTGTCGATACCGATAACCTGGCGAGCCAATTTATCATTGCCGATGGACGCGTTGCCGACGCGCATTTGCAACTGCCGTCAGATCTGCATGAAGTGGCGTTTGATGCGGTGGGCTCACGCGTCTATTTCAGAACCGCTCGATGGGTGCATCGCGCAACGGCCGCAGTTACTGGCCTGCACTGGAATGATGCGGTTTTGGCGCCCCGAGCGTTACCGGGCGCCTCACTGGTGTTTCGCCAGGACGATGCGACGGGTGGGCAGCGACCGCTATTACCGGCCGCTCGTAACGGCTACGTCGACCTGGTGGATGTCAGCGGTGACGGCGCAGCCGCTTTGTTTGGCAGTCGTGACGAATTGCTGGAGGAATGGCTCGGCCGGGTTAGCGCAAGTCACCCCGCAGTGTCCGAACCAGTAGTTCAAGATTAGCTGCAGTCGCGTCTTCGGGACGAACCGGTTCGCCGAATATCACGGGCACGCGAGCAAACAGTCTTCCCGGAATCTTGCGTAGCCCGCCGCCTTTACGTCGACTGAACCAGCTCCCCCATAACCGACCCAGTGCCGCAGGAATAACAGGTACCGGTCGTCGTTTGAGAATGCGTTCGATGCCCGGGCGGAACCTTTGAATTTTTCCATCGCGCGTCAGACCGCCCTCAGGGAAAATGCAAACGATGTTGCCGGCTGCCAGCTCCGCGTCAACCTTGTCGAATGCCTCCTCCATGAGCTCGGCGTCTTCACGCGCCGACGCAATCGGAATGGCTTTCGCGTTTTTGAAGATGAAGTTCAGAAACGGTATTTTGAAAATTTTGTAATACATGACAAAGCGCATCGGGCGCGCAACCGAGCCACCAAGAATGATCGGGTCCATGTAACTCACGTGGTTGCACACAACAATAGCCGGGCCTTCGCGCGGGATATTTTCGATTCCCCGCGGTCGAATACGATAAACCACGTTGATCGAAATCCACGCCAGGAAACGCATAAGGAATTCAGGCAACAGCGAGTAGATATAGATCGCAACGAGCGCATTCAATCCGGCAACAATCAGGAATAACTCGGGAATCGAATAGCCGCTCGACAAGACAACGAGGGAAATGACGGCCGCGGCGACCATCAGCAACGAGTTTATGATGTTGTTTGCCGCGATAATCCGCGACAGGTGCTTGCGGCGCGAGCGTTTCTGGATCAACGCATACAGCGGCACGCTGTAAAAGCCGCCAAACGCGCCGAGCAGCGCAATATCGATCAGAATGCGCCAGCTGCCGGCGCGAGCGAGAAATTCGCCGACTGATGCAACCTCCACCATGTGCGCGACCGGCTGTGCGAAATACAGGTCGAT
>JBCAZN010000472.1:0-2215 GCA_038533035.1 Pseudomonadota bacterium | reverse complement strand
GCCACCGCCAAATACGGCAGCAAGCGATGCACCATCCTCGCCAAACAGGCTTTCCTGGTTGGGATCATACTTCTTTACTGGACCGGGGCGCGGGCCCACGGGTTCCTCGGCTTTTTGGTTACCACCACAGGCGACGAGCATCAGTGCCGCAGACCCGAGGGCGATAATGCGAACAGTTTTCTTCATGTCTTTCTCCCGTATCTCAAACCCGCATACGGATCCGATCGCTGGTTCAGTCGCTTCCCGGGGTGCGTCTAAAGTCTCTTTAACAGCCTGAATGGTCAGCTCAACGTCCCATCTTCGCCATATTGTTGCAAAAGTGCACCGGGTCGATCAATGTTTTTCAAACGAGCGTAACCGGAAGATTGACCCATCTAACACAGTGATTAACAACTGCCGTCGCAGGGTAAGTACGACCCGGCGGTATCTGTGCGGGCAATTCGCCAGAAACCTAAAACAAACACACGTGTGAAAATGAAGAGGGACAACATGAAAAAGGTTCTCTTGGGCACAAGCGCAATCGCGCTCGCAGGTGCCTTCGCAACCTCGGCTAACTCGGCCGAATGGAATGTAAAAGTCGGCGGCTACCACAACCAGATGGTCGCATTCGGCACCACCGACATTCAGGGTTCGACCGCTGACTTCGATGGCATCGACGTCAAGCAGAACGCAGAAATCTTCTTCCTGCCGTCGATCACTCTGGACAACGGCCTGAAGTTTGGTGCCAACGTTCAGCTGGAAAGCGCTGGCGCAACCGGTACGGCAGACACGATCGATGAATCGTACATGTTCGTCCGCGGTTCGTTCGGTGAAATCAACCTGGGTTCCGAGAACTCGGCTGGTTACAAGATGCACTATGCAGCTCCGAACGTTGCAATCATCTCGTTGAACTCGCCTTCGACGACTCAGTACATCGCATGGGGCGGCCAGGCGACTGGCATCTTCCGCGGCACGATCGGTGGTACATACCTCGAAAACAACCGCAACAACGATGCTGACCGCATCACCTACTACACCCCGCGTTTCGCTGGCTTCCAGGTCGGTGCATCCTATGCTCGTGACGCCAGCCAGGACTCGAACGCTCAGGCTGACATCAACGCATTCGGCACGACGCACGACATCTTTGACCTTGGTGCAAACTACGTCAACGACTTCGGCGGTGTGAACCTTGCTCTGTCGGCACGCTGGGGCATCGCAACGATCGAGCCTGCAGCAGCCAACCAGGCTGGTCAGGATCCGACCGTTCTGGGCTTCGGTGCTAACGTTGGCTTCGGTGGCTTCACCATCGGTGGTTCGTGGGCCGAGCAGAACGATGCAGGTCAGCTGGACGGTACGGCATACGACATCGGTGCCAAGTACTCGACCGGCCCATGGTCGTTCTCGCTCACCTACTTCCACGGTGAGAACACCCAGGGCGAGCAGGACACCTTTGGCGCTGGCATCAACTACCAGCTGGCAAAAGGCGTTCGTCTGAACGGCTTCGGTGCATATGTCGACTACCAGGCCGAGCCGGGTACGACTTCAGACGCAGACGGCTTCGTCATCGGTACGGGCATCGGCCTGAGCTTCTGATCTACCCAGATCGTTGCACGAATTGCAGGGGGGGCATTGCCCCCTCTGTTTTCGTTTAAGACATCATAAATACACACTCGAGGTCTGCGATGCGGTCTCTACTTTGGCTGGCATCTTATCCAAAGTCAGGAAACACTTGGCTGCGTGCGTTCCTGTCGAATTACATCTGGAACCAGCCTGAACCGGTTGCAGTGAATGATCTCAGCAAACTGGGCACATCGGATGCAGCAGCAGATCTTTATGCGAAGATCTGCCGTGGCCCTTTCGACTACACAGATCCGCGATTGACCACTTCGCTGCGAGGATCTTTCCTGAATGCCGTGGATGGCAACGGCGCTGACGTAAACTTCATCAAGACACACAATCAGAATTCTGTAGCGTTCGACGTTGAACTCGTGCCACCGGCGTTAACGCGTTCGGCGATTTACATTCTCCGCGACCCCCGGGACATGGTGATTTCATATGCAAGTCACTTGGGGCTTACGGTCGATAAAGCGATCGAAGGCATGAACAACGTAAACAACGCGACCGCTGGAACAAGTGAGAACGTACAGCAGTATCTAGGGCGTTGGTCAGACCATGTCACAAGCTGGACCCGAACCAAGAAGTTCCCGGTTCTGACGCTGCGATATGAGGACATGCT
>JBCAZN010000471.1:0-2230 GCA_038533035.1 Pseudomonadota bacterium | reverse complement strand
GGCTTTGATTTCTTGCGAGCAGAGCTTCGCCAGACCAGCGTAAACCCGCGGTTTCGAACGCTTTGTTGGACGACACGAGTACCTGAGGGTCCCGCACAAAACCGTGTTCGTCGATCGTAAATTTAAAATCGACGTGACCTTCATTGCCGCGCCTCAGTTCGTTCATCGGATAAGCCGGAGCCATACGAAATAGCGGCAGGTACTCCTGGTCCGAAGCGGTCTTGCTGATTTTGCCGATTGCAATGCAGTGCGGGGTCGCTTCATCACTCATGTTGCGCTCTTCGTACGCTTTTACGAGTAATGCCCGTGTAAACAGCTGCAGATTGCGCAACTGCTCGCTGTCTCCTTCTAAATTCGGCAACGCAGCAAGACCGTACTTGACTGCAGACTTGTTATTGCCTCGCGAAAACGCAAATTTTGCGAGCAGGTAGTCGGTGAGGCCCGCCTCAGACGATGTTTCGCCGGGCAAATTGATATAAATCTTGCGCGCGTCGTGCAGATAGTTGATGCCGTCCGTTGTATGTGAGCGCTCGTATCCTTGCAAGGCGGCCCGCACGGCTGCGTCGGCATAGGTCTCCGATTCCTTACCGTAGTGCCGCTCGATGATTTTCAGACCTCGTCTGTAGTACCTGAACTGCCGGGAGCTGGAGCGAGGTTTACCGACACTGTCTCCAAGATCCTCCAGAATTGGTAACAGCTCAACCGCATCCTTGCCGTGCAGTTGCTCTGACAGTTGCAGAGATTCGGACAGCACGACAGACGCCGCCTCGTTCTGCCCATTGTCGAGCAGTGCCTTGCCATACGCGTGCAGCAACAACGGAAGCTCGTTGTCGTCTTCACCGTAGACGTTACGACCGGCGCCAACAAGCATCTCGGCAGCATCGACTATCGCGTTGTTATCGCCGGACTCCTTGGCGTCAAGATAGGCTTGCCACGCGGCATTCAGCGCAGCAACGTCATCGTCGCCGAGCGCAATCGATGACGACAGTGTCAGGAATGAAAGGACAACAAAAAGGGTCGTTCGAGCATGTGCCAGCATAGGTCACCTGAATCTGAGGTCGACATATGTGGTCAAGTATACCCGACTAGGGCAGATCGTCGATGAGCGACGGATCCTTGATCGGCTCGATCAGGTCCTGTGCATTCACGTCCAGCGCGAGTGCCGTGGCACTGGCCGTGTAGATCGACGAATACGTGCCTATGATGATGCCGACGATCAACGCGATCGAGAATGGCGCAATTGACTCACCGCCCAGGAACAACAGCGCGAACAATACCAGCAGAGTGGTTACACCCGTGATGATCGTGCGTGCGAGCATCTCGTTGATCGAGGTGTTCATCGACTCCTCGGCTGACATGCCACGAAGACCGAAGAAATTCTCACGAATTCGATCGAATGCGACAACCGTGTCGTTGAGCGAGTAACCGATCACCGCGAGAACTGCAGCGACGACCGTCAGGTCGAACGGCAGCCCGAATATCGAGAAAACACCGACCGTCACGATGACATCATGCGCGAGTGCCGCGACCGCGCCGACTGAAAATTTCCACTGGAAGCGGATCATCACGTACAGGAAAATCATCAACAGCGTGATGACCATCGCGAGCGCGCCCTTCTCTGCTAGCTCAGCACCGACCTGCGGACTCACGAGCTCCACGCGACGCAGGTCGATTGTCTTGCCGTCGGCTGACAAGGTTTCCGTCAGGCGATTGCGGATCGCGTCGGGCTCGCCTTCCTGCGGCGGTAATCGAACCAGCACGACATCGTCGGAGCCGAAGCGTTGCACCAGAGCATCCGTGTAGCCCGCCGCTGCCAGGTCGCCACGCACCACCTCGAGGTCAGCCGCTGTTTCGTAGCCGACTTCCAACAACACACCGCCCGTAAAGTCGATACCGAAATTCAGGCCGCGCGTTGCGAGCGACACCAGGGACGCAATCACGAGGATGGCCGAAATGACGAGCGCGATACGACGCCGCTTCTTGCCGAGAAAGTCGATACTGGTCTTTTCTTTTATCAATCGCATGATTCGACTTCCTATACGGGCAACGACTCGAGCTTGCGCCCGCGACCGAAGATGAGGTTAACGACCGCTCGCGTTCCGACGATCGACGTAAACATGGACGTCAGGATGCCGAGCATCAGCGTAATCGCGAAGCCCTTGATCGGGCCGGTACCAAGTCCGAACAAAACGATCGCGGCGATCAGCGTTGTGATGTTGGCATCCGCAAT
>JBCAZN010000470.1:0-2235 GCA_038533035.1 Pseudomonadota bacterium | reverse complement strand
CCCCTTCTTGATTGCCGGCATGTAGTGCGAATCGTCGATCTCGGCAAACGGCGGTACGCCGTAGGGCGTGTCCCATTCCATGCGGAACGGATTACCTTCGAGCTCGGTGTCGGTCACGACGATTTCGTTGGATGTTTCGGTGGTCGGTTCACCCGATGTCTCGGACGGCTCGTCGCCACCGCAGGCGGCAAGCCCCGTGCCGATCAATATCAACAATAGTAAGTATCTGAAATTCATGGATTTTTCTTCGGTCTGGTCGGAAATGATTTCAATTGTATCGAATTGACAATCGCAAGTGTGAATTCCTGTTGGATGCGGCGGTTTGCCGTTTGGTTGCGCGCAATGTCCATCCAGGTCGACTGGTGCATAATCAGCACCCGGCCAGACACCGCCAATTGGACTTGCTGTTGATCTATCGATCTTTCCTGATCTTGCTGTTGGGCATTGTCGTAGCCTGCGACTCCACACCCAAGCCACAGGTCGTGTCCGGCGCAACGATGGGTACGACGTATTCCGTCGCGCTATATGACACCGAGTCGGACCTCTCGTTGGCGGCAATGCAGGCAGACATCGATTCGATTCTCGATGGTGTGAACGCCGTAGCGTCGACCTATCGCGACGATTCTGAATTGTCGCACTTTAACGATCACCGCTCGACAGAATGGCAGCCGACGTCCGCCGTGTTTTGCTCCATGGTCGAACGCGCACTGGCGATTTCGCGGGACACCGACGGCGCCTTCGATCTAACGGTCGCTCCGCTTGTCGATCTGTGGGGATTCGGTGCTGCAGCGGCATCGGACACCGCCCCGTCCGATGACGACGTCATCGCCGCATTACGCCTGGTCGGCTACGAAAACCTGGAAACTGACTGTACCCGCCCGGCCGTCCGCAAGCGCAATGCCGACGCACGCCTTGACCTGTCGGCGTGGGCAAAAGGTCATGCTGCCGACCGGATCGCCTCGTATCTCGACGATGCCGGGTTTGCCAATTTCATGGCCGAAGTCGGCGGCGAGTTGAAGTTAAGTGGCCGCCGCGTCAACAACGCACCGTATCGAATTGCGCTGCAACATCCTGCTTCGCAACAAGACCTGACCCATGAGGTTTTCGAACTGACGGATACCGGCGTCGCAACGTCGGGCGACTATCACAACTATTACGAAGTCGATGGCGAACGTTTTTCACACACGATTGACCCACGGACCGGGCGTCCCGTGACGCATTCACTGAGCACGGTGTCGGTCATCGCGGAATCGACTGCCGATGCGGACGCGTATGCGACGGCGCTGCTCGTCATGGGTCCCGAACGCGGGTACACATTCGCCGTTGAACACGACATTGCGGCATACATGACTGAATACTCTGGAAATGGGGTAAAAACTCGCGAAACGCCCGCCTTCACTCGAATTGCACGCGTTGTTCGGTAAACTGTCACCATGCCGCCGGTACTTGTCATTGGTAGTTCAAACACGGACATGGTTATTCGCGTCCCGACACTTCCCGCACCCGGGGAGACCGTGCTCGGTGGCGAGTTTCAGTCCTTTGCTGGCGGCAAAGGCGCTAACCAGGCCGTCGCTGCCGCACGGGCAGGCGCCAGCGTCGAGTTTCTCGGTGCTGTCGGCGACGATGATCTTGGAATCGCGGCGCGCGCGGTACTCGAGAACGAAGGTATCGGCACGCAATACCTCGACTCGGTTGCAGACACCGCGTCCGGCGTGGCGCTCATTTTTGTCAATGATGCCGGCGAAAATTGTATTGGTGTTGCGTCCGGCGCAAACGCCTGCGTTACAACTGATCAGATCGCGCAAAACAGCGACGCGATTTCATCGGCAGGTATTCTGCTCATGCAGCTCGAAACGCCAATGGACGCTATCGCTGCCGCTGCACGGGCGGCCGCAGAAGCGAATGTTCGCGCCATTTTGAATCCGGCGCCCGCCGCGGCGCTGGATGATGCGCTTTTTGCCACCCTCTTTTGCATCACACCCAATGCGGGTGAAGCAACAGCACTGACCGGTATCGACGTGCAGTGCGCGGACTCCGCGGCGACTGCGGCGACCCGCCTGATTGAACGCGGTGTCGACTGTGCGGTGATCACGCTGGGCGGTGACGGTGCACTGGTTGCGGACGATTCCGGTATCACGCATATCGAGGCGCCGGCGGTACCCGTAACCGACACTACGGGCGCCGGCGACACGTTCAATGGCGTCCTGGCAGCCATGCTGAATGACGGTGAGGACC
>JBCAZN010000469.1:0-2238 GCA_038533035.1 Pseudomonadota bacterium | reverse complement strand
CGTACCACCTGACAAGGATCTCGATGAAGCGGCGCTCGATGCGCTGAATGAGAAAATTTCGAGCGACATTGCGAAAAGCGGTGAGGCACACGTACCAACGACACGCGTGAACGGCAAAGTCTCATTGCGCGTGTGCTTTCTTCATTATGAGAACGATGCAGAAGATATTGCGCATCTGTTGGGGTTGGTGCGGAAGCTCGCTTCGACTTAGAAGTGCGGACTGCGCGAGTTTCGGTGTTTACTACTGGCCGCCGAGCGCGCGAACAAGACCGTTTACGGCCTCTTGCTCCGCATCCAGAATCTCCAGACTCGAGTCGGGTAGCAGAGCGCCGAGCGGAAACTTGGCAAACGCGGGCAGCTCGTCGATTCTCGGCAACTCGTCTGCTTGGCCCGCGACAATCCTGTCATGGAGTCGAGCAAGCAGCACTAAATCGGCCAGCTCAGCCTCCGGCCCGGGATTTCGCAACCAGTCACATCGACTACGCGGAACCTCGACCATGTCCGGCTCAAAATCCCAGTGCTTCAACAGCACCTGGCCGACTTGCGGCGCGTATCGGTCGACGGCGCGTCGAACTTGCGCTTCGTCGGTCAGTTGATCCTGATATCGATTGAGAACATTCAGAATCGGCAGTACGCCAATATCCTGCAATAACCCCGCGAGTAGCGCGCGCTCCGGCGGTATGCGTGCACCGTGATTGGCAAGTACCGCAGACAATGCGGCAAGTCGCGCACTTGATGTCCATGTCTGCCGCATCAAAGTTCTGAGAATTTTCGAGCCTGTCATGAACATGGAGCGCAGCGCATGGGCCATGACAAGACTGCGTGTGTTGTCCATGCCAATCCGCATGATGGCCCGTTCAACGTCTCGGATCGGCGTGACCGCGCCGTACATTGCGCTGTTGGCTATCTGTATCAGGTAGGTCGTCGTTCCCGGATCGCCCTTGATGATTGCCGAGATGGTGCTGATGCTCCAGTTGGGACTGGCCATAGCGCCGTGAATTCGAGCCGCTACGTCGGGCATGCTTGGCAGGCTCCCTCGGCCGGCAATGAGTTCCCGGCAGCTCGCAGAGATGAGCGTAACGACCGGAGTCGGTTTTGCCGCAACGGCTTGATTCATCTAACTGACTCGATATCGAATGTTGGTCACTAGTGGGTATCGGCAGTTTTGGTCAAATGTTGAGGTTGGTTGGGGGTGGGTTGGTGCGTCTAGATTACATAACGCCGAACCAGAATCTGCAGGGCGCCTGTGTCGATTTTATTGACATAAACTGAAAGCTTGCACCTGATACTATGCGGCTCATGAACCGAATCGTCTTCGAAGCGATTCGCGATGTTTTCGCAGTCTATTCGTTGAGAATCGAGAATTAAGAAAAGCAATAGATAACCAAGGGGAATTTTCAATATGAATGTCAGAAAAATTTTTGGAGTCGTAACAACGCCGGCCGCTGTGATACTAACTCTAGTATTGGCGTTGCCGACAATTGCACAAGAATCACCTCAAATACTCTACTCGGCCGATATGGTTGATGCGGAACTCGCAGAAGCGCTTGTTCATGGTGCGGAGCCGGCAAGCGGCCTGCCCGAAACCACACCTTTTAACGCTGATATGGTCAATGTTGAAGACATCGTTGGCGATGGCGACGGTGTTTACGTCGCGGTATTGGATACTGGCCTGTTACCGCCGGCGCCGTTTTTCTTCTCGCAGGCACATGTTGCATGGGACCTTGGCAAGGGCTTTAGCCACGACGTTTACTGGGACGAATCGATTGGCGAAAGTGGCGGCATTGGTATTTCTCCTGTGCGGGATGACCGTGGCTACTGGACAGAACTCGCAAGCGGCCATGGCACACATGTTGCCAGCACCGTTGTCGGCTACAATTTCAATGGCGGAGAATGGATTCGCGGTATAGCACCCAAAGCCACGCTGATTCCTGTCCTGGTGCTCGATGCATGGGAAGTCGACTCACCGGACGGCACCCTTCGCCTCAGTGGCGGAACCAATGAAATGATTTCCGAGGGAATTCGCTACGTGGCGGATCTCACTGACATTCTCGACGGTCGTGTCGTCATCAACATGAGCCTTGGCGGCCCCACACGCTCGGCCATGATCGAGGAAGCCGTTGATTACGCCATCAGCAAGGGCGTAATCGTGGTTGTGTCGGCAGGCAACTCGGGAACGGACGGCATGGGCTATCCCGGCGGTCTTCCGCAAGTTATTTCTGCTGCAGCTGCGGGTTG
>JBCAZN010000468.1:0-2239 GCA_038533035.1 Pseudomonadota bacterium | reverse complement strand
AGCAAGGTTTCTGATATCAAGCGCCCGAAAGACGTGCCCGAGAAGATCGGTAAGTACGTCATCATCAACAAGATCGGCAAGGGCAGCACTGGCATGGTCTACCTGTCACACGATCCGTACTATCGTCGCGACGTCGCGATCAAGGTTTACAACCTTGAAGAAGTTGAAGACGCCGAGCGTGCACGCGTTTCCCGCAAAATGTTTTTCAACGAAGCGCACATGGTCGGGATGCTGCAGCACCCGAACATCATGCCGATTTACGACGCCGGTGAAGAAGATGGCTCCTACTACGTCGTAACCGAACATATCCAGGGCGCTCGCACGCTGGCCGCGTATTGCCGCCCGGACAATCTGCTGCGCGTCGACGACGTCGTCGAAATTATCTACAAGTGTGCGAAGGCGCTGCACTATGCACACGGCCGCGGCGTGATTCACCGCGATATCAAACCGTCGAACGTCATGCTGACGATCGACAACGACGTGCGCATTATCGACTTCGGTATCGCCATCGTGAGCGACTCGGAAGTCTCCCGCATTGAAGGCATCGCCGGCAGCCCGAGTTACATGTCGCCAGAGCAGGTGCAGTCTGAAGAGCTGACGTCGCGTTCTGACCTGTACTCTCTCGGGGCGGTGATGTACGAACTGCTGACCGGTTTCCGTCCGTTCCGCGCCGACAACCTGTCGAAACTGCTGCACCAGATTGTCTACGCAACACCACCGCCGATTCACACCTACCGCGACGACCTCCCCGAGGAACTGGAGCACGTTGTCATGACGACGATGCAAAAGGAACCGGGCAAGCGTCTTAACACGGGTAACGCCATGGCGGCGGAGCTGACGCGCGTCTACAAGGACCTGCGCCAGAAGTACGACAGTCTCGACAACCAGGAACATTTCGACCTGTTGCGTACCCTGACGTTCTTCCACGAGTTTTCGCACGCTGAAATCTGGGAAGTCCTGCGAGCATCGGACTGGCATGAGTACCAGGACGGTGAAGACATCGTTCGCGAAGGCGAGGTCGACGACCGCTTCTACATTATCGTTGCCGGCAAGGTCACGGTATTCGCCAACGAGAAAGAAATCGGCAAGCTGTCGAACGGCGATTGCTTCGGCGAGACGAGTTACGTCCGCGGGGCGCGCCGCCAGGCATCGATCAAGGCAGACGGGCAGGTCACCATCCTGCGCGTGTCATCGACGCTCATGGAGCAGGTTTCGTCGGCGTGCCAGCTGCGCTTCAACAAGGTCTTCCTGCGCTCGCTGATCACCCGGCTGCAGGGCAACGGCGCCGCCAACACCTAGGGAACCTTCCCGCATTTCCGGTACACTCCCTGATTCGCATTGTCAGGGGGCCCTCCATGCTCAAACGCACAACCGTACTGGCGACGTTGTTGTTCGCCGTTCCCGCATTTGGCCAGGATCTCAGCGCGGCTGTACAGGCCGACTACGACGAGCACCTTGCGTCGCTGTTCGATCACTTTCATCGCAACCCGGAACTGTCCACGGTCGAACACGAGACCGCGCGCCGCATGGCGCTGGAGCTGAGTCTCTCCGGATTTGAAGTGACCGAGGGTGTGGGAGGTACCGGCGTCGTTGCCCTGATGTCCAATGGCGAAGGGCCGTTTGTCATGATGCGGGCCGACATGGACGGACTCCCGGTCCAGGAAAAATCCGGATTGCCGAATGCATCCGTGGCGCAGCAGAAGGACCCGATCACCGGCAACATGGTGTACACGATGCACGCCTGCGGTCACGACGTTCACATTACCAGTCTGGTCGGAACGGCCCGCTATATGGCAGCCAACAAGGACAAGTGGAGCGGCACGCTGATGCTGGTAGTGCAACCGGCGGAAGAGCGCGTGCTCGGTGCCGCGGCCATGAAAGACGACGATATCTGGGGACGCTTCGGGCAGCCGGACTATGCGCTGGCATTCCATGTCAGCTCTGAAAACGTCGCCGGGGTTATTAACGTCACTGATGGCAGTCCTTATGCCGGTGCCGACACTGTCGATATCATCATTCATGGCGTCGGCGCGCACGGTGCGGCACCGCACGCCGGCAAGGACCCCATCGTGCTGGGTTCGCAGATCGTGCTCGCATTGCAGACACTGGTCGCGCGCGAACTGCCGCCGCGCTGGCCCGGCGTGGTCACGGTTGGCTCATTTCACGCCGGCACCAAGCACAACATCATTTCGGATCGCGCGCACCTGCAACTGACGGTGCGCAACACCAGTGAGGAAAC
>JBCAZN010000467.1:0-2246 GCA_038533035.1 Pseudomonadota bacterium | reverse complement strand
CGCTCATGGACTTTGAACAGATCCGCTACGAGGTCTCGGAAGGCGTAGCTACGATTACGCTGAACCGGCCCGAGGCACTCAACGCGATGACCGCGCAGATGATCAACGAGTGGCACGAGGCCGTGCAGCAGGCGACCGCCGACTCGAACGTCCGCGCAATCGTCATCACTGGCGAAGGTCGCTCGTTCTGCGCCGGTCTCGATCTCAAGGAGATGCAGGACCGCGGTGTTGATGCCGGCTACGTCGGCGATGTGGTCAACAAGCCTGCGCTCGGGCTGATTGAGTCGATGGAGCAATCCCCGAAGCCCGTTATCGGCAAGATCAACGGTTTTTGTTTCACGGGCGCACTCGAGCTCGCGCTGACGTTCGATTTCGTCGTCGTCGCCGAGACGGCCAAGCTGGGCGACACGCATGCCAAGTGGGGCCTGCGCCCGACGTGGGGTATGAGTGCTCGGCTTGCCGATGCTGTCGGCGTTCGCAAAGCACGGGAACTGTCGTACACGGCGCGCACGTTTACGGGTAAGCAGGCGGCCGAATGGGGCTTTGCCAACTACGCGGTCCCGCTCGAAGAGCTGGACGCGACAGTGAAGGAAATCACCGATGGCATCGCGTCCTGCAGCCCGGGCGCCGTCGCGGCATTCAAAGACCTGTACGCGAACTGGCTGACGGGCTCGGTCGAGGATGCCTTGAACTACGAAACCAATACCGAGTACGAGATTACGGACACCAAAGAGCGCCTCGGCGAGTTCGGTTAGAGTGCCCGACAAAGCCCGTGTCCTGCTGGACACTGATGCCAACAACGAGATTGATGACCAGCATGCAATCGCCTATTTGCTGCTGAACGGTGGCGCCTTCGTCATCGAAGGGCTGACCGTCAACCGTACCAATAACGGCGGCGACATCGAGGAACAGGCGAAAGAGGCCGAGCGGGTCATTCGGCTCTGTAATCTGCATCCAGAGCTGCCGGTAACGCGAGGCGCTTCAGCGTCGTTTGATGAAATCGCGCTGTGCGTCGATGACCCGGTCTATGACGGCCAGCACGCCGTCAATCTCATCATTGAGCGAGCGCACGCCACGCAAGCGGACAAGTTGATTTTGTTGGCAATCGGCAAGCTGACCAACATTGCACTGGCACTCAAGAAAGATCCGGACATCATCGACAAGGTCCGGGTGGTCTGGCTCGGCTCAAACTATCCGGATCCCGGCGAATACAACCTCGACAACGACGAGCCGTCGGTCAACTTTGTTCTCGATACAGACGTTGAGTTTGAGATGGCTGTCGTTCGCTACTTCTCAGACACAGGAACCAGCGCCGTGCGTGTGACGTTGGACGACGTCATCGAGAACGTTGCGGGCCTGGGCCCGCAGGCGTCGTCGCCCGTCACCGGCAGAAACGGTGGCGAGTTTTCAAACTTCGGTGATTATTCGGTCAATCTGCTCGAAAACGTGCGTATGAGCGGCACTCCGCCGTCGCGCGCGCTGTACGACATGGCGGTGGCTGCCATTATCAAGAATCCAGGCTGGGCCAGCGCCCGGTCGATCCCGGCGCCGACCTACATCGATGGCGCGTGGCTGGAACGGCCCGACAATCCGCGTCGAATTCTGATCTGGGAGAATTTCGACAAGCAAGCCATCATCGACGACTTCTACTCAACGTTAAGCGATTATTGCGCCGCTGACGTTGTGCCGTTTTCCAACTCGTCAACGCGCACGAGGTAGTGTTTCTTGATGCCCAGGTCGGCATAGGCAATCTTCATTCCGAGACGCGGGGCGTCTGTTGTGTTGGCATTGGCCATGTGTGGCTCGAAGCTGTCGAAAGCAATCACATCACCCTTTGCCATATCGACAGGCACCATCGTTTCCGCAACTTTTTTCGCCACGTCGTCGCGAATCAACAACGGAAAGCTACCGTCGGAGAGTTCGACCTCTTCATGTTCCAAAACGGCTCCGGAATTGAATGACGACATGTCACTAACGTCGACCTGATTCTCTCGCACCAAACTCAGCGCACCGTTGTCTGCGTTTATCGCATCGAGCGCGATCCACACGGAGATAATTGTTGCCTGCGGTTCTTTGTTAATCCAGTAAGGCCGGTCCTGGTGCATTCGCGTCGCCCGACCCCCGGGACTTTTGAATAACAGGTAGCAGTGATCGACAACAGGTACGTCAAATTTCACGATGTCCCGGATTTCCGGCCAGATGTCGAGGTGGAGTTGTCTCAGCAAGTCGAGATTCGCGCCTTTGGC
>JBCAZN010000466.1:0-2249 GCA_038533035.1 Pseudomonadota bacterium | reverse complement strand
GGTGTTTTCGTACACCGAGCCGCGTGAAGCGCTGCTCAATTACGATGGTTGGCTGCTCGGCCGCAAAGGTAGTTGGGAAGCCGCCAGCGTCGCTGAAGGACAGCGACACGGAAAATCGGTGATCGCGCACCTCGATGGCGTCGATGATCGAGAACAGGCAGAGGCACTGCGTGGCACCGAAATCGGTGTAGCGCGGGACGCATTGCCGACACCGGGCGTTGATCAGTTTTACTGGTTGGACCTGGAAGGATTAAAAGTCGTTCATCGCGACGGCACGGAGCTTGGCCAGATTGATCATCTGCTCGAGACCGGCGCCAACGACGTGATGGTCGTCAAAGGGTCGCGTGATGAAGGGGAGGTACTTATTCCGTTCGTCATGCACGACGTAGTGCTCGACGTGAACCTGCAGGATGGTAAGGTCACCGTCGACTGGGAATGGGACTAGCTGCATGCAGTTCAGCATCGTTAGCCTGTTTCCGGAAGTGGTGGCCACGATTGCCGAGTTCGGCGTGATTGGCAGGGCGAAACAGCGTGAGCTGATCTCGCTCGGCGCGGAGAATCCGCGGGATCACACGACCGATGCACATCGGACTGTCGATGACAGACCGTACGGCGGCGGACCCGGCATGGTCATGAAGTACGAGCCGCTGGCTGATGCGATTACAGCAGCCAGGGCGACACTGCCGAAAGGCAGTCCGGTCGTTTACCTGACCCCGCAGGGTAAGGTGTTCGACCAGGCGACAGCAAAGCGTTACGCGGCATTGCCGGGTATCGTTTTTCTCGCCGGGCGCTACGAAGGCGTCGACGAACGACTCATCGAGTCGCAGGTTGACGAGGAAGTATCGCTGGGCGATTTCGTTCTCTCAGGAGGCGAGATTGCCGCCATGGCAATGATCGACGCAATTGTGCGTTTATTGCCGGGTGTGCTGGGTGACGATGAGTCTGCCGAGCAGGATTCGTTTATGAACGGCCTGCTGGACCATCCGCACTACACGCGTCCAGAGGTCGTTGCCGACCGAGCGGTACCTGATGTGTTGGTGTCAGGCGACCACAAGGCAATTGCCCGGTGGCGTGAAAAAGAGGCTTTAGGCCGGACGTTCGAGCGACGCCCGGAACTGATTGAAAAACTGGAATTAACCGACGAGCAACAAGCGCTGCTCGACGACTATTTGAAAGAGCAAAGACAATGAGCAAAATTATCGAAGCGATCGAAAACGAGCAGATGGGCAAGGAAGTGCCGGACTTTGCTCCTGGTGACACTGTTGTCGTACAGGTCAAGGTGAAGGAAGGCAACCGCGAGCGCCTGCAGGCATTCGAAGGCGTTGTCATTGCCAAGCGCAATCGCGGCCTGAACTCGTCGTTCACGGTACGCAAAATCTCGCACGGCGAGGGCGTAGAGCGCGTCTTCCAGACGTACAGCCCAATGGTTGACTCAGTTGCCGTGAAGCGCCGTGGTGACGTGCGTCGCGCCAAGCTTTACTACCTGCGTGGTCGCACGGGTAAAGCCGCGCGGATCAAAGAAAAGATCTAGTACCGGGTCGGGGCAATTTAGCGTCTCGATTCGAAAAACATCACGAAAACATCGCCTCGGTCACATCGGTGACCGGGGCGTTATTCGTTATAATGCCGTTCAGATACGGGACAGGCGTCTCGCTTGGGGCAATTCGCCTGAACCAATCATC
Organism: Pseudomonadota bacterium; assembly: GCA_038533035.1. GTDB lineage: Bacteria > Pseudomonadota > Gammaproteobacteria > Steroidobacterales > Woeseiaceae > UBA1847. The sequence goes on along the minus strand of JBCAZN010000466.1, from coordinate 567 downwards.
GGACTTGAGGTCCTTCGTGGTATGAAGAAAATACTCGTATTTTCGGCGCTTCTGCTGTCGTTGAGCGGATGCTCGACCCTGATGTCGTCTGCGGCCACGGGGCTTGCGGAGAACGTCTCTGGCGCCATGTTCAACCAGGTCGATCCTGAGACGGCAAAAGACGCGTTGCCGACCTTTATCGTGCTTCTGGACAGCTTCCTGCAGGATGACCCGTACGACGCCGATATCCTGTCATCGGGCGCGCAGATGTACGCGACCTACGGGGCCGTGTTCGCCGACGACGAAGTACGCGCTTCCCGGCTGACCACGCGCGGTCGAAAATACGCGCAAACAGCGATGTGTGTTTCGTATGAGCCGGCATGCAACTGGCCCGGTGCGACCTACGATGAGTTTGTCGCTACGCTGGATGGCATTGAACGGAAAAATGCGGAATACCTGTTTACCTACGGCTTTGCGTCACTCGCCTACCTGCGCGCGCACGCGGCGGACTGGAATTCGCTCGCCGAACTGCCGCAGGTAGGCGAGTGACGCAAAGCCGTAGGTAAACAGGTATTCCGCATTTTTCCG
>JBCAZN010000465.1:0-2264 GCA_038533035.1 Pseudomonadota bacterium | reverse complement strand
GGCGATCGCGAGCCACTTCATGCCGCACGAGCGTCGTCCCGAGGAGGCACATTTTAAAAAGTGGTTCGCGGAGAACGGCTTCGATCTGCTCGATCTCGATGAGAAGATTGGTTTTGAGGGTGCCGGCGACTGCCTGCATGATCGTGGCGGCCCCTGGCTATGGACCGGCTACGGGTTTCGCACCGAGATCGAGGCACACGAGGAGATTCGCAAATTCTTTGATAAGGAAGTTGTCTCGATCCAGCTGACCGACGCGCGCTTCTATCATATTGATACGTGCTTCTGTCCGTTGACTGACGGTTTCCTCATGTATCACCCGCCGGCGTTTGACTACGAATCACGCATGGCAATTGAAAGCCGCATTCCGCCACACAAGCGCATTGTCGTAGACACAGCAGACGCCGGAAACTTCGCGTGCAATGCCGTGAACGTCGGCGACCAGGTCATTCTGAACAAGGCGTCGGACCCGCTCAAGGCGCGGCTGATGCTGGCCGGGTTTTCAGTTCATGAAGTCGAGCTTTCGGAGTTTTTGAAAGCCGGTGGCTCGGCGAAATGCCTGACCCTCAAACTCAACGAACCGGTACTCAACTAACCGACAATGAGCGCGCCGCACCGCTACAGCATTCGCCCACTCGACCCGGCCGCACACCTGTTCGAGGTCCGTGTCGTGGTCGCCGAACCCGACGCCGGTGGCCAGGTCTTCACGATTCCCGCCTGGATTCCGGGCAGCTACATGATTCGCGATTACGCGCGACATGTCGTTGCGATCAGGGCCGAATCCGACGGCGTCGGCGTCGCACTGAACAAAATCGACAAGAGCAGCTGGCAGGCCGCTGCGGTTGCACGCGAGCTGACACTCATCCTCGAGATTTACGCCTACGATGAGAGCGTTCGCGGTGCTCATCTCGACAACACGCACGCTTACTTCAATGGCACCTGCGTGTTCCCGGCGGTCGTCGGCCAGGAAGACCGCACCTGCAGTGTCGAGATCGCCAATGCCGACATACCCGCCGCCAGAAACTGGCGAGTGGCGACATCGATGCAAACAGATGGCGCCGAGATCTACGGTTTTGGCCGGTACCAGGCGGCAGACTACGCCGAGCTGATCGATCACCCGGTGGAGATCGGCGACCTGTCGATCGGCGAGTTTGATGTCGCGGGCATCCCGCACATCATTGCGATCCGTGGCAGGACGCGAGCGGATATGGGGCGTCTGTGCAATGACCTGGCGACCGTGTGCGAACAGCACATGTCCTTGCTCGGACCGCCCAATGATCTTGATCGGTACGTATTCCTGCTACACGCGCCGGGCAATGGCTATGGGGGTCTGGAGCACCGCTGGTCGTCGAGCAATGTCTGCAGCCGCGACAGCCTGCCCGCGAAGGGCGACGAAGGTGTTTCGGATGAATACCGGACGCTGCTTGGCCTGCTCAGTCACGAGTATTTCCATCTCTGGAATGTGAAACGCATGAAGCCGGCGGCGTTCACGCCGTATGACCTTTCTGCCGAGTCGCACACAGAATTGCTGTGGGTGTTCGAAGGCGTGACCTCGTACTACGACGATCTCGCGCTGGTTCGCTCGGGCCTGATTTCAGTCGACTCGTACCTGGAACTCATCGGGCGAATCGCGACACGCGTGCTGCGCGGCGAGGGCCGGCGCCGGCAGTCCGTTGCCGAATCCAGTTTCGATGCATGGACAAAATTCTACAAACAGGATGCCAACGCGCAGAACGCGATCGTCAGCTACTACGCGAAGGGCGCGCTTATCGCTATGACGCTGGATCTGAAGTTGCGCGCAGAGACCGACGGCAAGATCTCCCTCGATGACGTGATGCGCGCGTGCTGGGCCCGCTGGGGCGAATCCAGCAGCGGTATGCCAGAGGAGGGCTTCGAAGAGGTCTGCGCCGAGGTCTCCGGGCTGGATCTTGACGACTTCTTTACCGCATCGGTACGCGGTACCGGTGAATTGCCGCTCGAACAGCTGCTCGGCGAACACGGCGTGCGCTTTTGCCTTCGCGCAGCGGCGGACCGCAGCGACAAGGGCGGCAAGAAGGGCGACCTCGATAAATTGCCATCAGTCTGGCTGGGTGCGCTGCTCGCGAACCCGTCGGGCAAGACAGTGTTTACGAGTATTGCCAACGGCAGCCCTGCCGAACGTGCCGGCGTTGCACCGGGTGATGAACTCATCGCGATTGATGGTCTGAAAACGACACTGACGGAAGTCGATGCGCGCATTCGCCGATGTCGCCCGAAAGATCGCTCGA
>JBCAZN010000464.1:0-2273 GCA_038533035.1 Pseudomonadota bacterium | reverse complement strand
TGTGTGATTTGCCGTCGCAATGGTTTCTGCCGTCACCGGCAGCGCATAGCTGTGCACGTAATAAAAGTAGCTGCCATCCGGAATGCCGTTGAGGAGTGCATGCTGCTTTGTTTCTGTTGCGCACCACCCCATGTTCGGAACCGGGCAGTCAGTGCTCGACGGGAGCAGCGCGGCAACGCCCGGCAGGATCCCAAGGCATTCAACGTCATCCTCTTCCGAACCTTGGCAGAGCAACTGCATTCCAAGGCAAACACCGAGTACTGGTTGCGTGAGCTGCCGGATGACGTCAATGAGGTTTGCATCAACAAGGCGGCGCATCGCATCCTTCGCCGCCCCCACGCCAGGGAGAATTACGCGTTCGGCTGCCATTATTTCTTGCGGGTTACTGGTCAACCGAGACTCGACGCCCAGGCGATTCAACGCAAATCTGACTGACGCAATATTGGCACCGCCACTGTCAATGATCGCGACCGTGCTCATCCCGCGAGTGTCCCTTTCGTTGACGGCAGTTCGGTGCCCGAGCGCCTTATTGCCTGGCGCAGTGAACGACCGACAGCCTTGAAGCACGCCTCAACCATATGGTGGGTGTTCTCGCCATGCACCATGATGTGCAGCGCCGCGCCCAGGGACTCAGCCAGCGAGCGAAAGAAGTGTTCAACCATCTCTGTCGACATTTCGCCGACGCTGTCACGCGGAAAATCGGCATGAAAATCGAATGCGCTGCGACCCGACAGGTCGAGTGACACCTGCGCCTCGCTTTCGTCCATAGGCAACAGGAAACCATAGCGTTCAATACCGTACTTGTTGCCGAGCGCATCGCGCAGTGCATTGCCAAGGCAGATCGCCGTGTCTTCGACCGTATGGTGCTCGTCGACAGCCAGGTCACCGCTGCATGTAAGCTGCAGGCTGAATCCGCCGTGTTTCGCAATCTGTTCGAGCATGTGGTCGTAAAACCCGATTCCCGTCTCGACATGGATGTTCCCGGGCGCGTCAAGATTGACGCCTACCTGTATCGAGGTTTCCTTCGTCGTACGTGCAACGACCGCGGTCCGTTCCGCATGACAAATCTGCTGTGCAATCTCCGGCCAGGACAACGCATCGGCACTGCCATCGTTGGTTCGTATGCCGCGCACGCCGATCCGGTCCGCTAGCTGCAAGTCGGTTTCCCGATCACCAATAACGGCACAGTGCGAGAGGTCCAGATCGTTCGCTGCGAGGTACTTCGTCAAGAGGCCGGTGCGTGGTTTTCGGCAGTCGCAGCCATCGCCAGGCATGTGAGGACATATGAAGACCGCATCAAATTCGATCCCCTGGCTGTTAAACAAGTGCATCGTCAGCGCGTGTGCGGCGTCGAAATCCTGCTGCGGAAACGACGCGCTGCCAAGCCCGTCCTGGTTTGAAACCATGACAAGGCGATAGCCATGCGCTGCAATTTCAAGCAACGCAGGAATCACACCGGGTACCAGTCGCACTTTCTCGACCTTGTCGACCTGGAAGTCTTCAGGCTCTTCGATGAGCGTCCCGTCGCGATCGACAAACAATACCCGCAATCCCGGCATCACAGTTCTCCTGCGAATGCGTCGAGCGCTGCGAAGAGTCGCTCGTTGTCGGAGCGGCTACCTATCGTAATGCGCAAGCAGTCGGCCAGGTCGCCGCTGAAGCCACGCAGCAATACTTTTTGCTCCGCACAGCGCGATAAAACCGCTGCAGCACGGCTTGAGCGCGCCAGGAAAAAGTTCGCATCGCTTGGCCAGACTTTGTCGATGAACGGGTATCGGGCAACACGCTGCATCACGCGCTCACGTTCACGCACCACGTCTGCGACCATGTTCTCGGCCTTGCGCAGTTCCTCGTCAACCAGTGCATCCTCTACGCATTCGACGACGGGGGTTGCGAGCGCGTAGGGCGCCTGTACGGCGTTCAGCATTCGTACTACCTCGGAGGAGCCTATGACGGCACCACAGCGAGCGCCAGCGAAACCCAGCGCCTTGGACAACGTTCGCAGTACGACGATATTCGGGAACCGGCCGAGCACGTCCACGACGGAGGGTTCGTTGCCGAATTCGATATAAGCTTCGTCGACCACGATGACAGACTGCTCGGCGCGACCGTCAAGGAGACGCACCAGCTCGGCTCGTGGCAGCGGTGTTCCGGTCGGGTTGTTCGGAGAGCATACAAATACGAGCCGGGTATTTTCTTCGCAGGCATCCAGCAATGCATCGACATCAAGCACAAAGTCGCGCTCAGCAAGCATCGGCACCTCGATGACTGCT
>JBCAZN010000463.1:0-2318 GCA_038533035.1 Pseudomonadota bacterium | reverse complement strand
CGAACATCGCGGTAGCCACAGTACCTGGCGACACGACGTTGACCCTGATTGGTGCCATTTCAACAGCCAGGCAACGCACCAGATTCTCAACCGATGCACCGACGCAGCTTAATGCGGATTGGCCGGCCGCAATCTTTCTGGCGGGTGACCCACTGACCAGCGTAATCGAAGCGTCCGCCGCCAAAAATGGCGCTCCGGTTCTGACAACATTGGCATAGCCCCAAAGCTTGCCGTAGGCCGCTTTAAACTGGTCGTCGGTTTGTTGCAGAAACGGCTTGAGCGTACGTTCACCGCCGACGGCGGCGGACACCAGGTGGTCGATGCTACCGACCTCGCTGAAAATCGCCTCCAGGCCGGCGACATCGTGCGTATCCGCCTGCCGCACCTCGAACTTGCCGTCACTGGCCGCTATCGCTTTATCGATATGTGCCTGACTGCGTCCCGCCGCCCAGACTTTCGCGCCCAGCTCAGCCGCTGCAATCGCCGTGGCCAGGCCGATGCCTGCTGTGCCGCCGATGATGACGATATTCTTGCCAGCCAATTTGTTTGTAGTCATGTCTACAATTTACACCACAGCGGGTGTAACTATCGCGTTTGAAACAGCCAGTCGTTGATGAGGTTCTCGACCAGCTCCTGTTTGGCACTGATCTGCGCAGGTTCGCCGTTGGCCGCCGCAATGTCGCGCAGATCAGCCAGCCCCAGTTGTCCCTGTTCAAATTTCTGGCCGTCCACGCTGTCGAAGCTCTTGTAGCGTCCATAGCGCAGCTCGGACAAGCGCGGGTCGGAGAGAATCTTGTCCGCAACGATCAGACCGCGTGCGTAAGTATCCATGCCGCCAATGTGCGCGATAAACATGTCGTCGAGGTCGGTCGACTCGCGGCGCACCTTGGCGTCAAAGTTCAGGCCACCGTTGCCCAGGCCGCCCGCCTCCAGAATCTCCATCATGCCGTGCACGGTGTCGTACAGGTCGGTCGGGAACTGATCGGTATCCCAACCGTTCTGCGGATCGCCGCGATTGGCATCCACCGAGCCGAGTAACCCGGCATCGGTGCACATGCGCAAGTCATGTGAAAACGTGTGACCCGCAAGCGTCGCGTGATTGGCTTCGATGTTTAATTTGAAGTCGCCGGCAAGACCGTGATGACGCAGAAACCCGATCACCGTCTGGGCATCGAAATCGTACTGGTGTTTCATCGGCTCCATCGGCTTGGGCTCAATCAGGAACGTACCGTCGAAACCCACCGACCGACCGTAGTCGCGCGCTTTCTCCAGAAACATCGCAAAGTGCTCGAGTTCGCGCTTGGTGTCGGCGTTTTGCAGGCAAACATAGCCCTCGCGGCCGCCCCAGAAGACGTAGTTCGATCCGCCAAGCTCGACGGTCGCATCAATCGCGGCTTTTACCTGCGATGCGGCATACGTCAGCACCGCGAAGTCCGGATTTGTCGAAGCGCCATTCATATAGCGCGGGTTCGAGAACACGTTGGCCGTGCCCCACAACAACTGCATACCGGTTTCGGCTTGACGTTCTTTGGCAAGCTCGACCATGACCTGCATGTTTTTCTCAGACTCGGCAACTGAAGCGCCTTCCCAGGCCAGGTCGAAATCGTGGAAACACCAGAATGGCACGTTGAGCTTAGTGAAAAACTCGAACGCCGCATTCAGCTTTTCGGTTGCGTTCTCGAGCGGATTACTGCCGACTGTCCATGGGTGCACTCTCGTGCCAGGGCCAAACGGGTCTCCACCTACCGCGCAAAACGTGTGCCAGTAACACACCGAGAAGCGCAGGTGCTCCTCCATCGTCTTGCCTGCAACCACCCGGGTTGGGTCATAGGTTTTGAATGCCAGCGGATTGTCCGACTCCGGCCCTTCATATTGAATCTGGTCGACCGTCGGGAAGTAGCTGGTATCGCCGGTAAAAATAGTGCGTGCCATAACTTAACCTGTTTCGTCCGCGAGGACCCTTGGTCGGTATCCGCCTTGTGATCGATAGAACAGCATCAGTCCCAGGTAGGACAGGAACATCAGCACCGGAAATATTGCCACGGTGCCCAGCGCGCCTTTCGTCGCTTCTTCGATGGTCTGGTCGACCACAGCGTTGTCCTCGTCCGATAGTTGTGGCCGCAATGCCGGGTCTATCGCATCGTACTCGCCGAACACACTGTTCTTGGTTGCAACGATCTGTTCGTGTATTACCGGATTCTCTGCGGCGAGCTGCGTTTCAATGGATTGATCCTGGATCAACCCCAGGAACACCGCGCCGACAACGCCAACACCCAGCATGCCGACACCGCCCGTTGCATTAAGGGTAAGTGCGCCAC
>JBCAZN010000462.1:0-2350 GCA_038533035.1 Pseudomonadota bacterium | reverse complement strand
GGCGACGACCTGGTAATGCGCGATCGCCAAATTCATATTGCCACGGCTTTTGGCGATGTCACCCAGCGCGGTGTGCGCAGGTGCCGTTGGCAGTAGTTCAAGGCTTCGATTCAGGTCGGTCTCCGCCTCGCTGAGTTGCCCCAACTCCTTCTTGGCGAGCCCGCGCTGCAGGTGGTAATAGAAAAATTCGTTGCGACGATCGATCGCGCGTGAGTAGTTGGTCACCGCCCAGTCGTAATTGTCCTGCATCAGGCGAATGTCGCCGCGCAGCGCGTGAAAATGCGCCTCTTCCCCGTACAGGTTCAAAGCCGTTTCGGCATGCTTTATTGCCTCGTCGTATTTTTTCTCGCTGAGCGCTTTGCGCCCCTCGTCATACGCCTCATAGGCCGGCTGCGTTCGCATGGTCTGGCGCATCGCCGCCTGATAGGAATCGACCCCCCTGACGCCACCGCCCGGCAGCGTTGCCGCGGTACGCCGGTTTGCCTCGACACGCTCCCGCGACGGCGGGTGGCTCGCAAACAATCCGCTCAGCCAGTCCGTTCGACGACCTTCGCTGAGCCGAACAAAGGTTTCCTGCAGCTCGACAGCCCCTTGTGGATCGTAGCCGGCCTTCGCCATGTACTGCATGCCATAAAGATCAGACTCGAGTTCAGCGCCGCGCCCGTATCGCGCGAGGCCGGCCTGTGCCAGCAGATTGGCACCGCCCACGATGAGATTGCCGTAGTCGTTATCTCGTGCCGCAATGGCCGTGCCCAGCACGCCCACCTGCATCAACATCGCCCGAGATTGTTGCTGCGCGGTATGGCGCGCCGCTGCATGCACGACTTCGTGGCCGAGCACCGCGGCCAGTTCCGCTTCCGAGTTCATCTCTGTCAACAGGCCGCGGTTGATAGCGATCTTGCCGCCCGGCAGCGCCCACGCGTTGGGCACCGAGTTGTTGAGGACGACGAATTCGTACGGCAGGTCGACGTTGCTTTGCGCCGCGACCTTCTGCCCGACATTCTGCACGTACTGCGTCAGGCCCGGATCGACGTCGTACTCACCACCCTGCGACTGTTGCATCGGTGAATAATTTTGCTGTCCCAACGCGATTTCGTCAGCGGTGCTCATGAAAACGAGCTGATTCTCGCCCGTCACGGGATTGACCGAGCATCCGGCAAGGAACGCGAATACAAGAATCAGGAATGCGGTGGTTTTCTGCATGGTCGTCACTCGTCATCGAACCTGCAGCCAGTATAAATAAAAACGGCCCCGCAAGCGGGGCCGTCTTGGTACTGCTCTGGGGGTTCTTAGAACTGCCAGGAGAATGTCAGGGAGTATGACGTTCCCGGATCCTCCTCAAACGTGACAACGCCGGCGCGCTCGATCTGCACCGACTCATTCAGCAGGTTCTGCAATTTCACCTTCAACGTAATCTGGTCTGTCGGGTACCAGAAGTACGTGAAGTCGAGCGAATGGAACGGCTGTTCGTATCCATCCGGTGAACCCAGGCGACCGGCAACGTAGAGGCGTTCGCCAAATACGTTGTAGATCAGCGATGCCGTATGGGCTGCACCTGGCGAGTCGTAGCCGAACATCAGGTTTGCAACGTAGTCCGAAGCGCCTGAAAGGCCACGAACCGCGTTCGTCGGGTTATCCGCATTCGGACCGGCAACCAGCTCGGAGTCCTGGAACGTCACGTTGCCCTGTAAGAACATCGTGTCCCAGAAACCGCCCAGGAAAGCCAGTTCCTTGAGAAATTCGACTTCGATTCCCTGAACCGTACCCTCCGACGCGTTCTCGACTTCCCGAGCGATCGTTGTGTCCGACGCCGGGATTTCGAAGAACTCAATCGGGTTGTCGATCTGCTTGTCGAACAGCGTAACCGTGAAGTTGTCACCGTTGCCGAAGTACCACTCAGCGCGCAGATCGATGTTAGTTACGTCGGCCGGGACAATACCTGGGTTACCGCGAACCAGTTCATCGGTGATCGGGTCGATGTAGCTCGAATCGGTGATCTCACGCAGGTCCGGACGCACCGCGGTTTCACTGTAGCCGAGCCGCAGCTGGAAGGTGTCTGCCCACAGATCACCCATATAGGTCAATCCGAGAGACGGGTAAACCTTGTCCTCATTGAAGGTACCGTTCTCCAACTCCTCAATGTCGTCCGTTACCTGTGGATCGGCGAGACTGAAGCCATACGGGTTCCAATCGACTGCAACCTGGCGGTAGTCTTCCCAACGCGCACCCACAGCCACGCGCCACGTGTTGTCCAACGTCCAGTCAACCTAACCCCAAACAACATCAATCATAATCACTGCCATGTAGCTGTTTGAGTTCGTACCACGACGGTCGAACTCGGCGTTGTTCA
>JBCAZN010000461.1:0-2356 GCA_038533035.1 Pseudomonadota bacterium | reverse complement strand
GGACGCGTTTGTGGACGCTGTGCAGCGTGCAGTGACACTGCGCACGAAGAAAAAACGCAGCTGGCAGGCTATGAAAAAGGCGGCGGCTGCCAACCGCTTTGAATGGCGCGATTCCGCCAGCCAGACAATCGAACTGCTCTACGAGGTGGGTAATGGCTAAACGCGCTGACCTCGAGTCACTGAACAACGGGCTACACAGCAATCCGTTTGCACTGCTCGGACTGCATAAAGAAGGCAGACAACGCATCGTGCGAACGCTGCAGCCGGGTGCCGAACAGGTGCTGTTATTAAACGCCGATGCAGAACCGGTTGCCGAACTTAAGCGCGTCGACGGCACTGATATTTTTGAAGCGCCGATGCCCGCGCGATTGCGACGCTACCGGCTGCGCATCAATTACTCTGCGGGAATTACCGTCGATATTGAAGACCCGTACCGATTCGCAACGAGCCTCGGCGAAACGGACCTGTACCTGCTCGGTGAAGGTTCGGACCAGCAGATCCACAAGAAGCTGGGCGCGCACGTCATGGCAATCGACGGTATTTCAGGCACGCGCTTTGCGGTCTGGGCACCCAATGCATCGCGCGTAAGCGTCGTCGGTGAATTCAATGCCTGGAATGGCCGCCAGCACGTCATGCGCCTGCACCCCGCCAACGGCGTCTGGGAAATTTTCCTGCCTGGCATAGGCAATGGCGTGAAGTACAAGTACGAAATCCTGGATGCGGCAGGCAACGTGTTGCCGTTGAAGTCAGATCCCTGGGGCGCATGGCACGAGCCGCCGCCCGGAAATGCGTCAGTCGTGTTCTCCAGCGATCACGAATGGCACGACGACGACTGGATGCGACAGCGCAGTTCGACTCCGGCGATGAACGTGCCAATATCGATCTACGAAGTACACGCCGGTTCGTGGCGACGCCACGACGACGGCAGCCTTCTCAGCTGGCGCGAGCTCGCCGCGGAGCTGGTGCCGTACGTCAAGGCAATGGGCTTTACGCACCTGGAACTACTGCCAATCAGCGAACACCCGTTCGACGGCTCCTGGGGATACCAGCCCATCGGGCTTGTCGCGCCAACCCACCGCTTCGGCACACCCGATGATTTCCGGTTTTTTGTCGACGCATGCCATGCCGCAGGCTTGAGTGTGATCATCGACTGGGTGCCGGCCCACTTCCCGAAAGACGAACACGGTCTGCGTCAATTCGACGGTACCGCGCTGTACGAGCATCAGGACCCGCGCAAAGGCGAACACGTCGACTGGGGCACGCTGATCTTCAACTTCGGCCGCCGCGAAGTCGTGAATTACCTCGTGGGCACTGCGTTGTGCTGGATCAAGGACTTTCATATTGATGCGATTCGCGTCGACGCGGTCGCGTCAATGCTGTACCTCGACTACTCCCGCGAAGACGGCGAGTGGCTGCCGAACGAACATGGCGGCAGGGAAAATCTTGAAGCGGTTGAATTTCTGCGACGCTTTAATGCTGAAATCCACGCGGCGGGGGCCACATCGTATGCTGAGGAATCCACGGCCTGGCCGGGCGTATCGAAGCCCGTTGATGCGGGCGGCCTCGGTTTCACGTTCAAGTGGAACATGGGCTGGATGAACGACACCCTGTCATACATGAGCGAAGACCCCGTGCACCGGCGCTACCACCACGACAAGATGACGTTTGGTCTCGTCTATGCATTCGACGAAAATTTCGTGCTGCCGCTGTCGCACGACGAGGTCGTGCATGGCAAGCGTTCGCTGCTCGGCAGAATGCCCGGCGACGACTGGCAGCAGTTTGCGAACCTGCGTGCTTACTATGCGGCGATGTATGCGCACCCGGGCAAGAAACTCCTGTTTATGGGCGCCGAGATCGCGCAACGCAACGAGTGGAACCACGACCAGTCGCTCGACTGGCACCTTCTTGAGCACGGCAGCCATGCTGGCGTGCAAAACCTGCTGCGCGACCTGAATCACGTTTACTCGGCAACGCCTGCGTTGTTCGAAAGAGACTTCGATTCAGCCGGGTTCGAGTGGCTTGACTGGGAAGACAGTGACAACAGTGTGCTTGCCTGGCGTCGTATTGATAACCATGGCGGCGACCTGCTGTGTGTTTCGAACCTGACGCCAGTGGTCCGTGAGGACTACCGGATAGGCGTGCCGACAGCAGGCACCTGGCGCGAACGCCTGAACACCGACAGCGAACATTACGGCGGCAGTAATAAGGGCAACCCGCCGCTGACAACTGAAAATAAACCCTGCAAGGGCCGGCCCGCGTCTCTAAAACTGACGCTACCGCCACTTGCCACGATTTACCTCGGCCGCGACTGACGGCCAGCGGAGCAATTCATGAGTGCAAAGAAAGACGAGAAATT
>JBCAZN010000460.1:0-2360 GCA_038533035.1 Pseudomonadota bacterium | reverse complement strand
GAAATTGACGTAGATTGTCCGGCGCCATGGTTAATCTAGGTGAGTCCGAGCTAATTACCCAAACTCGGACGATGTAGTGCGAGATTCCTAATCAATCGACACGCACCACCTTCACGCCGCTTAGGCCTGCGGCGATAATGAGGTGGTCGTTCTCGAACTCGACGTGATTGACCGACTGGAAATCGTCAAACCGAAGTTTGCCGAGAACTGTGATCTGCTGCTGTTCGGTGCAATCGGTGTCTTTAAATTCATTAGCACCCCGGGCGACATAGACTCCGGCGCCACCGTTCGAAATGAACATAAGGTCTTTGTCTACGGAAACGGCGTTCGTTACGACGTCGCCGGGATCCAGTCCGAGGGATGCAGCGTCCGGCACAGGCACGGAGCCGACAATCTGGCCGTCATCGAGACAAACAACCTGCACGCCTTGTGCACCTGCGGCGATAAATGCTTTGCCGCCGGCGACATCTACCGTCGACTTTGATTCGGGGATGTCGGCGCCCGGGAAAGAAAATGTGTTTAGTAGCTGCATGGAGCCGCCCGGGAATTCATCTTCCTCAAAAATTGAAATCTGTCCGGGGGTCCCTTGCAGAACGACCACTCGCTTGCCGTCCTTATCCCACGCTACCCATCGAGCGTCGTGCAACGGAAACTCGCCAAGCGGATCAAGCTTCGACTTGGTAAACGCAAAAACACTTCCTGTATTCCCCGACGTTGCGTAAACCTCGTTGCTGGTGCGTACAACACTGGTTGCGGCAAAGCTGGTTAGTGCGATCCGGTTGGCGTCCTCCAGAACGAATTTATCGTTCTTAAGTTTGATGCGCTCCAATACGGCGGGAAACGGGAAGGCAAGGCTGCCTGTCGCGACCGCCACGTAGATGTACGAACCATCGGTGGCAACGGCATTAATGTCAGAATCATTGAATGAAACCGAAGATCGCAGTCTCGGGTTGGATTCGGTCAGTTTTGTGATGTAGTCAACGGCGCCAAGGCGAGGAGCACCCGCCATGTTGTAGCTCACCATCGCTTTGTCACCGCCGTCCATTGAAACGGACGTTGCCTGTACTGTTTCACCTTCGACGATCGGGGCCGCGATCTCGGAAATTAGTCTTAGCGAGACAGAGCTCGCCACGTTGGCCTTCGTCGTTACACCCGGTGGAATGTATCCAGTGTCATCTTCAATGATGACCGGCGTACTCGTACTGGTTACCCGAGAGTTCAGCAGGGAGTCCGAATTGGTAATCGATAGACGATCATTGGCCTGATCGCCCGGCACGTCGATGTCGCTCTTGCAGGCGACGAGGAAAATAGAGGTCAAAATCAGCGCCCCGTAACGGGCGGCGGCGGACTTTCTTTTCGACGCAATCAGTCGTTTAGAACGGCACAGTGCTAGTTTTGACATAACGTGGTAATTCCCTGCAGAACGTGTTCAGTAATTATCGGCAGGGAAGCGCACCACTTAAGCCGGACAAGTGTCCGTCGAGCCCCGTACCCGACAGCTTGCCGACGGTCGCCGGAATCTTGTCACTCAAGGATGCAGAGCTGGCGAATTGTTATAGGGATCGGTTTTTTGTGGATCCGGTTCGATTTCCAGGTCCAGCGCCTGAATTTCGCCCATCCACACGGTCTGTCCCTTGGTCTCGGTGAATACCCGCGGCGGTGGCCGCAGCAGTTTTACGGTGTCTCCGGTGTCTTTCGTCATTTTCTCGCTCATGAATTGATACCTCCTGCTACCAAACAGCAAGATCCGTACCAATCTGATTAGGGTTACCTTTTTGTCTCGTGCAGCGCATTTTCACTCACAGCACGAACGACGGATGCCTGCGCTTCAAACTGCTGTGCGTACCGGATCATCCTGAGCATTTGATCGGTCAGGTCGACGCTGGCAGTGGCACCCGGCTCTGGTGCAATCTGGGCGACTCGAACGCCATCGCCGTTTGGCAGCGCAGCGAATTGCACGCGCGACGGCCGGAACCCAGCCGTATTTGCATTCGCAATATTGTGGGCCGTGGTCTTGAGACCGTTTGAAGCGGCTTTTAGACCACTCATTGCTATGTGCAGGGGCAGCGTCATACTTCGTATATCGGCGCGCGGCGGCAGTACTTTACTTGTCATAACTTCGATAATCTTGAAGCTGTCCGTTAGACTTTGCTTTGTTACCTTTTCACTACTGGCGATTCGATGAAATCACTTGCGTACATGTTGGCCGTAGTTCTCCTGCCACTCACTTCGGCAGCGAGCGATTTAAAACCGTTCGAACGTATGGATGTCTTCGAACTGGAATGGGTTTCTGATCCGCAAATTTCGCCGAATGGACGGCACGTTGTTTACGTCCGCAATGGCATGGACATCATGACGGA
>JBCAZN010000459.1:0-2364 GCA_038533035.1 Pseudomonadota bacterium | reverse complement strand
CCTTTAACCACGATGAGGGCCATCGTGCGCGCAAACTGTTCGCAGCCGTTGTGTTGGCTGTATTGGATGACGCTATTGCGGACGATAAGAAATTCGGTAACGGGCCTGAGCAGATCGCCCGTTGGGCACGCTCGCGCGATGGTCGCGAAGTGCTGTCCTGCGCCGGGATCGATCCGAACGAACGCGTTGTCGAGGGTCTGATGGAATTTGTTGGCAAGGGTGTTCGCACCTCGGTCGCGCTGTCGCGCGAAGAATCCGAGCGTCGGCATGCTGCGGCGCAACAGGCAGAAGCCGCTTAATACTCCATTAACCGTGTATTGAAGAGCGCGCCCATACGGGCGCGCCTTTCATTTTGAGGGGGGTCGTACTGAGCGCAGGACGGCACCAAGCGAAAACCAAGAAAACGGCGCTGCCCCGGTTCTGCTGGTCTATTCGAGGTCTTGAGCCGCCAGCGCGCGATGGATCTCGCGGCGAACCAGCTTACGCACGTTGCGCGTGATGCGCTCACCCAGGGCGCCCTGCAGTTCCTGCCGCACGATATCGCTAATCAGTTCGCGCAGCGCTTCTTCATCGATGATCTCTTCTTCGAAGAATACGCCGGTGGACGTGTCGCCATTCGCCTCGTCCTGCTTACGGGTGCCATCGGTCTTGTCGACCGTTTCGTTCGACGACACCGAAGCATTCGGGCTTCGATGGAATACGGCGCCGGCGGGGGCGTCCGTGTTCGAACTCCCTTGCTCCGAGGTTCCGGCATTTGCTGCATCAGCTGCAGGCTCTTCGGTGCCAGTGGCCGCTTCCCCAGCCTTGGCTGCGGTTTCAGTATCATCCGCCTGCGCGTCATCGTCGCCATTGCTGGCCATCTCGAATTCGGCGTCGGGGATCATTTCCTCCGGCGATAAGTTGTAAAAGCCGCTGTCTTCAGCCTTGGCCGGCGCTTCATCCTGCCAGGCAAGCGTCTCGGCATCCGTGCCCGAATTCGGGCTCGCGTCGGTACCATCCGGTTCCCACCCGTCTTGGCGCCGTGCGACGAGGGCTTCGAGAGCAGCAATCTTTTGGGCAAGGGGATCGTCCGTGCCGACAGGGTCAAGCCGTTGCTCTTCTCTGAGCGGAAGAGCGTCGGAATTGGTTTCGCCCGCCGCTTCGTCAGAGGCAGGTTCAGCGACTTCGTTCTCGGTTTCGTCTTTGTCAGCCATCTCTTGTTCCGGGGTTTCCGGGCTTGGCTCCGCCTGATCCTCGACACGCAACGACGGCGTCAGGACCAAACGGTCCGGTGCTTCGGGTGTACGATCATCGCGCTTGTCGTCAGAAACAAGCCGACGGATTGACGACAGGATGTCTTCTACCTCTGTATTCGTCATTGGATCAGACATGCGAGCACCACTCTTAAACCCTGACGCGAATTCTACATGCGCGCCACTTTTCGCACAACCAGTGCAGATAATTGTCAGTTCTTTTGAAGCGACTTCAATACCCGATCCAGCTGTTGGCCCTGACGGCTGCGTTTGGCCACTCCATCCTTGACCAGATTGTAGTAGGCCGCAGGATCATATGTCTGAACAGGCAGACCAAGCCTTTCGGCCGTCAGCTGACCCGTCGCTTCAAGCAGCTCATAAGCCGAGATGTACAGATCGGCCTGAGCAGCAATGCGGTTCGCCTGTGCGTCGAGCAGCTCCTGTTCGGCATCGAGAACATCCAACGTGGTACGGGCCCCAAGTGTCGCCTCTTCGCGAACACCCTGAAACGCGATACGCGCCGCGCGGATCTGGCGCTCGGACGCTTCCAGCTGCGCACGGGAAGCCAACAGATCTGCGTAGGCGTTACCGACGGCCTGTTCGACGTTGTGACGCACCTGATGCAGGTTTGAGCGTTGTGCATCGCGGTTTGCAATTGCCCGCCGCGCCACGGACGACAGGGACCCGCCGCGATAAATCGGGCCACTGACGCCGATGCCAACACTGCCGCTGCGGGTAAAGCCTTCATCATCAAGGTCTTCCCGCGCAGTCAGCGATCCGTCGAGCGTAACGACCGGATTCATATCGGCCTCGGCCGCAATGATGTTGAGTTCGGCCGCGGAAACAAGCCGCTGCGCCTGAGCGAGATCGGGGCTCGACCGATATGCGAGCGATTTGTTACCAGCGAGATCCGAAGGTGCCCGCGGCAAAGCGCGTGGTGCCGTCAGAGATCCCGGGCGGCGTCCAACCGCATTCCGATACTCTTCCTGCGCCTGAAGCAGGTCACCCTGGGCCGCGGCCAGACCGCTACGTGCCTCGGCCAACGCTGACTCGGCCAATGCAACATCGGTCCGGGTTACCTCACCCACATCGAAACGGTCCTGGGCGGCGCGCAATTCCTCCGTCAGAAGGC
>JBCAZN010000458.1:0-2370 GCA_038533035.1 Pseudomonadota bacterium | reverse complement strand
GCTGGACCACGACCACAACCACGCGACGGACGACGAGGTCATTGAGCTGCATCGCGAGGACCTCGAGCATTTTCGTGCGTTCCTGCGTAACCTGATGATGCACGGTGCCGTTGGCACGGCGCTGGGTGGTGTCACGACGATTGTCGGTGAGCCGCAAAATCTGTTGATTGCAAAAATCATGAACTGGGAGTTCGTGGAGTTCTTTATGCGCATGGCGCATATCTCGATGCCAGTGCTCGTGGTCGGCCTGATTACCTGCATGGGCCTCGAGATAACGAAGACGTTTGGCTACGGCGCGACGTTGACGCCGAAGGTGCGGGAAGTTCTTGAGCTTTACGACGAAGAGCAAACAGCAAAGCGAACGAAGCAACAAACGATGGTCATCATCGTTCAAGCCGTCGTCGGTCTCTGCCTGGTTGCCGCGCTGGCAACGCACGCCGCGGAGCCGGGCATTATCGGTCTCATGGTGATCGTGCTGTCGACGGCCTTTAACGGCATCACCGAAGAGCATCGCCTCGGGCACGCGTTTGAAGAGGCGCTGCCATTCACCGCGCTGCTGGTCGTGTTCTTTGGCATCGTGTCCGTAATTGCCGACCAGAAGTTGTTCACTCCGGTGTTCGAGATGGTCATGGCCTACGAGGGCAAGACGCAGGCGGCGTTGTTCTTTGTTGCCAACGGCGTGTTGTCGATGATCTCCGACAATGTCTTTGTCGCCACGGTGTACATCAACGAAGTGAATCAGTACTACCAGGCGGGCCAGATTGATCGGGCGCAGTTTGATGCGCTGGCCGTGGCCATCAACACGGGTACCAACATCCCGTCGGTCGCGACGCCGAATGGTCAGGCTGCATTTTTATTCCTGCTGACGTCAGCGTTAGCGCCGCTCATCCGTTTGTCTTATGGGCGGATGGTCGTTATGGCGATTCCATACACGATCACGATGAGTATCACGGCGCTGCTGGCGCTGTGGTACATCGAACCCTTTGTGAGCTGACCGGTCTTCGCAGACCAGATACGGTAGACTGCAGAGGCCGCCATTTTGGCGGCCTCTTCACGTTTGGGGGATGGACTATTGGCAGACGTCTGCCACCTCAACCTGGCAGCAGAGTTTCGTGGCGGTGAGCGTCAGACGGAACTGCTGATCCGTGCGTTGGCCAAGCACGGTCTTCAGCAGCGGCTGGTCATCAAGCGCGGCAACAGCCTGAAAGACCGCTGTGCCGACGTCGCGGACCTCGACATTCGCGAGGTGGCGCCGAATCCGATTGCGGCCGGCATGGCCGTACACGGCAGCAAGGTCGCGCACGCACACGACGGCCGGACCGTGTACTCGGTGCTGTACTCAAACCTGGCGTACCGGATTCCGTACGTGATCACGCGCCGCGTTGTTGCGACACAATCGTCCAAGTGGGCACGCTCGCTGGCCTACAAGCGGGCAAGCGCTGTGGCGGCGGTGTCGCAAGCGGCAGCGTACGTATTGCAGGTGCAGCAGCCGGAGGTTCAGCCTGTGATTGTGCCCGATGCCGTGTCCGACTTTCCCGTGGATTCAGGTGAGGTCGAGCGAATTCGGGCGGCAAGGCCCGGCAAGACGCTGATCGGGCATATCGGTGCGCTGGTCCAGTCGCACAAGGGACAGTCGACCATTATTGATGTGGCCCGCAACGTCGTCGATTCGCGGCCGGACTGGCACTTCCTGTTATGCGGCGATGGCCAGGATGAGGAGCGATTTCGCACCGAGATGGGCGATCTTCCGAATATCGAGCTCGTCGGCTGGGTCGACAATGTCGGTGACTACCTGTCGGCATTCGACCTGTTTGTGTATCCATCCCTGCACGAGGCGCTGGGTTCGACGATTCTGGATGCGATGCAGTTCGGGTTGCCGGTCGTGGCATCCAATGTCGGCGGGATTCCGGATTTCGTCGAGGATGGCGTGAACGGGCGGCTCGTCGAGCCAGACAGGCCGGAGCGGTTTGAGGCGGCACTGGCCGAGGTGCTGGGCGATGCCGAGCAGCTACGCGTGATGTCGAGACGAAATATCGAAGCGGTACAGCGCTTCAGTGCGGAGCAGATGGCCGAGGCGTATCTCACGCTGTACTCTCTCCCTGGAGCCGGTTCCGCTCCCGGCTGAGACGGAATTCCGCGCTACACCGCGCCGATTATGGTATTAAAGCGCTGCTAATTCGCTGAGGACCATCATGTCGTTCGACATCAAGAATATTCGTATCGGAATCATAGGCCTGGGCTATGTCGGTTTGCCGCTTGCCGTCGAGTTTGGCAAGAAATTTCCAACCGTCGGTTTCGACGTCAATGAAGGCCGCGTCAAGGAACTCGAGAGCGGCGTCGATTCGACGCTGGAGTGCTCCACGGAAGAGC
>JBCAZN010000457.1:0-2382 GCA_038533035.1 Pseudomonadota bacterium | reverse complement strand
TGAACTGACACCCGCCGAGATCGGGGCCAACATCTGTTTCAGTTCATCGGCGAGATCCATCGCCTCGGCAATTTCTGCGAGCTCTTCGACCGAGGTGGCGGACCACATGCGCTCGTTGCGCCGAACGGTTCCCTTTGCCTGTTTGTCGCCGGACCAGCACTCACGCGTCAGCGAACGATGCGCATCACCGACGATGCCATCGAGTTCCACTTTAATCGAGTCGCGCTGCTCCTTACTCATGTCGTCATTCTTGCCGGCATGCACGGAAACGACCTTTCCCTTAAGCTTGTTCATGTGCTGCTCTCTCCTGCGAGACCGCGCACGGCTCGATACGCTTCCTCGATTGCTGATTCTGTCATCGCGTCCGACGACGAATCGGTGCCCGCAAAATGGATATTGCCAATACTCTGGCGCGCAATAATCCATGGCTTCCGTTCGCCACGCCAATGCTCTGGCCACCAGGCGACCTCGCCCGTCTCAGGGTCCGATGCGTACGCGTAGCCGTGCGGCCATCGGTTCACAGTGATCGCAGCAATGTCGTCGGCGGCACTGAATCCTCCCGGGCCGAGCATGCGTTGTAGCTGGTCGCGGATGTTGCGCTCAAAATCCTCGAAAGACGTCGTCAGTAACCGGCCGCGCCCGGCGCGGAACTGCTCAATGGCAGGAAGTCCCGGCTGCAGCGGTATGTGCTGCAAATGCAAAACAACGGGCTCGTCCGGGTTGCTTGAAAACCTGTAGCCGCCGATATCAACCGGAAAGTCCATACTCACGCTCTCGAAGAAGCTGCCCGGGCAGTACACACTCCAGGTACCCAATTTCTCAAAACTCGTCCAGTTTCGAATCAGCACATTGGTATACACCAGCGGTGCCCGGACTGTGGCGCTTTGCGCGGTCGCCTGTTCGGCCGGTACATCCGGGCAAATGTGCGGCACGACGGCATGATAGCCGGCCCAGACGACTTTGCTCGCAGAAATCGTAACCGCCGAGTCATCACGAACATAGGTAACGTCAACATCTGCGCCAAGATCGCCCTGCTGATGCTCAAGGCCAACAACCGTGCTGTTCAGTCTGATGCGCGTCGCGTTGCTGTTCTCGTCCAACCGCGAATAATCAAATGGTGCTGTGACTACATCGCGCACCGTCGAGCCCGGCGCAATGCCTGGAATCAATTTACGAACCAGCATCCGTGCGACAGAAGCGTTGCCATCGGGGAAATGGAAGCTCCGGTTAAAGATCCCCGAGTCCTCTTGCTCGCCGTCCCCCTCGAACGGAATGGACGTACCGGTAAACCCGGGATACCCCGTCGTGTACGCCATCCATGCCGGCAGCGCGTCCGCGCCAATTGCCCACCAACCGTGCGGGCGTTTCTGCAGGTAGTTGAGCGCCTCGTCGCCAAGTCCAGCGTATCGCGCGAGATAATCTCGCCAACTTGTCGACCACAGGATGTCGCCGCGCTCGGTCATCGACTTGCCTTCCAGGAAGTCGATCTCGTTCGCATACAAACGCTCCAGCTCGAACTGTGCACTCCATGACAATGGCGTGTCGGAAAAATCGTCACCTGTTTCGTCGCTGACGATACTTAGCTGGTCTTTGCCAAACGTCTCCTTGTCGAAAAAGCTGCCGGCGCTCAGGCCGCGCTCCTGGAACAATTCGTAACGGGGATACTCAGCTTCGCTCAGCTCAAAAAATCCGAGCTCTCGAATTACCTGTTTCGCCGCAGCAGGATAATGCCCTGGCGCATCCATGTTCATGGTGCCACCGAAGCCGATGATCGTCCTTCCGTCAATCTGGAATTCATTGCGTTTGGCATGACCGCCAAAATCATCGTGGTTGTCGAGAATCAGAATGCGGGCATCCGGATCTACGTCGCGGCGATAGATGTAGGCGGACGCCAGGCCGCTGATGCCAGCGCCGACGATAACCAGGTCATAGTGCTCGTCGCGCCGGGTCGCGTCCCAGGTCTTACCATTTGCAAGCGCGTGCGCGACTTCGAAGGAGCCGTCGTGCGAGCCTCGCATGCCGGTCAGCGCGGGCGGGTAATATTCCGCCATCGGGTTGGATAAAGCGCCCTCGCCGCTCGCGTCACAGCCGGGCAACAGGGACGCGCCAACGGCCACGCTGACGCCACTCAGGAAGTCCCGACGCGTGATGTCGGCTCCCATTCCGAGCTGCCTGTCGCGCTTGTCCATGCGGTTCCCCCGGCGGTTTCGTTTGCGACGCAAGTCATTCATAATCGGACAGATTTCATTGTACGCGGCCGCGCGCCGCAGCGCATACATGCCTACCCGTCTACCAAAAATAATTGCCACCTCCGTGGTGCGTGGCAGCCAGCAGGGCGAGAGCCACGGCGGCATTTTTACGATTGATTTCGAATCACAGACC
>JBCAZN010000456.1:0-2406 GCA_038533035.1 Pseudomonadota bacterium | reverse complement strand
CTAAGCTGCGCTTCGTTCTCCACACCCTCAGCGACGACATCCATATTCATGTTGCGCCCCATCTGAATCACGGTATCGACGATTGTGGCGTCATCCGGGTTATCGACGACGTCGCGTACAAACGACTTGTCGATCTTCAAAGTGCTGATCGGGAACTGCTGCAATGCGCTCAGGGACGAGTAGCCGGTACCGAAATCATCGATCGCCAGGTGCAGTCCCAGGCCGTAGAGTTCATCGAGAAGACCAATGGTGCGCTCCGGGTTTTCCATGAGCGTTGTCTCGGTGATTTCGAGTTCCAGTGACGTCGGCGAGACCTCGTGACTGCGCAGAATAGCGCTTATACGCTGGATGAAATTGAGCTGCCGTAATTGCTTCAGTGACAGGTTGACGGACACACGGCCCGGTGAAGAAACCGAACGCTGCCAATAACGAAAGTCCTCGCAAACCTTGTCGAGAACCCATTCACCGATCTCAATGATCAGGTTGGTTTCCTCGGCAATCGGAATGAAGTCGGACGGCAGAATCAGGCCGCGCTCCGGCAACTCCCAGCGCACCAGCGCCTCAGCACCGAACACTTCACCGGTCTCGAGGTTGTATTTCGGCTGGTAGTGTACGAGCAATTCGTCGCGTTCAAAGGCGCGCTTCAGTTTGCTCTTCGTCATCAATCGCTCGACCGATGCCTCGTTCATTTTGGGTGCGTAGAACGAGAAAACGTTGCCGCCGGATTTTTTCGCATGATAAAGCGCGGCATCGGCATTTCGAATCAGGTCGATAACGTTGGGCGAATCCTTCGGGTAGTAAGCGATACCCATACTCGCGGTCATGAAAACCTCGTGACCCTGCACAAAGAATGGATCCGCAAGCCGGTCGAGCAGCGTCTGTGCCAGGTCACTGGTTTCCACGATGCCGGCTTCGTCGGGCCTGAGGCCGTTGACGATGACGGCGAATTCATCACCGGCAAGGCGCCCGATAATTGAATTTTTCGGCAGCGCAGCTCGCATGCGTTCTGCAACGGTTTCAAGCGTTGTGTCGCCAGCGAGATGGCCGAACGTGTCATTAATTTCCTTGAAGTGATCGACGTCGATATAGAACAGGCACAGGCTCTTCTTTGCGCGACGCGCCCGTGCAATGCCGCGCTGCAGCAAGTGCTGAAACTGCATGCGATTAGGAATCTTTGTCAGCGGATCGATACGTGCAAGGTAGCGGATGCGTTTTTCTGCCCGCTGCCTCTCCGTAATATTCTGCGCCGCGTAAATTCGTTTGGCTGGCGTCCCGTTGCCGCCATCGACGATTGAGCACGTATAGGAAACCGGGATGACTTCGCCGTATTTACTCTCAAACAGCGCCTCACGTGGCAAGCCTGAGGGCGTGTCGTCGGCCAATGAGCGGCTCTTCTTCGTGTTGACCACGAAATCGATACTGGAATCGATGAGTTCGTCTTCTTCGTAGCCGAGTAAACGCGTCGTCGCCGTATTTATGTGCGTAATCCGGCCGTCGTCGTTGGTGACGATGATGGCTTCATTCATACCGGACAGGATGCTATCTACGTAGTCACGCGAATGCGTAGTGGTGCGCAGCTTGCGCCGCATGTCGTTGAATACCGCTGCAAGTGCGCCGAGTTCGTCATTGCGCGACTCGGGCAACGGTTCGCCGAAATCGGCTTCGCGAAGTTTTTCCGCCTGTAGTTTGAGTTGCCGAATGCGTTTTGTCTGTGCCCGGGCCACAAGCCAGATTGCGCCGCCACTCAGCACCAGCGCAACCAACGTTCCGATGCCAGCCCAGAAGTAACTCAACTGGCGACTCTGTACTTCGGTGAACAACAGCTCGTTCGCAAACTCTGCCGAGGCTGCATGAAACTCCGCAAGGTCAAAGGCACCGGACAGGGCACCAAGGGATGAGGCGGACGTTGTGACGGGATAGCCGATGACGAGACGTTCTTCGAGCCAGGTCGTTTCGCTTGGCTCGGCGGTGACTGGAAAACTGCCGCTCTCAACGGCGGTTCCGTCGGTACGCAAGTAGCGCAGCCCGACGATATCGTCGTTGCGGCGCAGAATGGCGTTTAGTGCGACAGACGCTTCCTGGCCGGATTCGATGGCTGTTGCCAGTTCATCGGCGGCATCGTGAAGTTGTGCGCGGGCACGCCGCTCGAAGCTTTCCCGCAGCAGGCGGTCATGCCCGGCTGATCCCGTATCGACGATTTCGGTGGCGAGCGCCCGGTACTGGGCGTAAAACACAGACAGCATGATGCCGGCGACCGCGATTCCCAACGCGATCGACAGCAACAACAAACGAGGTGTGCGATTGCCGAACATCTGCTTTTTTTATACGGCTTCGGACACTGTAGTCTAGCACCCGCCGGAACCCCTCCCGGCAGGTTTTTGGTGTCGAAAAATTTGACGATACGGG
>JBCAZN010000455.1:0-2412 GCA_038533035.1 Pseudomonadota bacterium | reverse complement strand
TCCGCTCGGCCAACCAGGTACTGCAAGGTGCGGTCCAGGGCATCGCCGAACTGATCACGCGTCCCGGTCTTATCAACGTCGACTTTGCCGATGTTCGCACCGTGATGTCCGAAATGGGCATGGCGATGATGGGCTCCGGTACGTCGTCGGGCGAAGATCGTGCTCGCGAGGCAGCCGAAGCCGCCGCATCAAGTCCGCTGCTCGAAGACATCAACCTTGCAGGTGCCAACGGCATTCTCGTCAACGTCACGGCTGGTATGGATCTTTCGATCGGCGAATTCCAGGAGGTCGGTAACACGGTAAAGGAATACGCTTCGGACGACGCCACCGTCGTTGTCGGCACGGTCATCGATCCGGACATGACGGATCGCATCCGCGTCACCGTCGTTGCAACCGGACTCGGCAACCATGCGACCAACGCCGAATCGCCAATGCGCATCGTGCGGCGTCCCGCAGCGCAGCAAGCTGAGCCAAACTACCAGACGCTCGACAAGCCGACGGTGCAGCGCCAGCGCGCGGTAGGTGACGGCCTCGAAGGGGCTGGTCTGCAGGAAGAATTGCTGGATATCCCGGCATTCCTGCGACGTCAGGCTGACTAGAACATGGACGCTCTGTGCCGCGTAGCACTTGGATGTGCGAGAGCGGCCTAGCGTTCGCGGGCACAGTGCCCGGGACAGGAAACTCCGCTGATCCGGCCCGGGTGAATCCCGGGCCGGCATCCTGACTCCCCCGGGCACTGACTGCTCAGCGCTTGTTCATAGAGTTGCTGTAACAGGTTGAAAAGATGAATGTTTTCTTTTTTATGACCGTTTTGTGGTACGCTTCCGCGCGAAATGCTTAGACAGCGAACCCTCAAGACAACGATTCGAGCCACCGGTGTAGGCCTGCACTCGGGTGAAAAGGTCTATATGACCCTGCGCCCCGCTGCCGAAAACTCCGGTATTACGTTTCGTCGTGTGGATCTTGAAGAGCCCGTCGACGTACCGGCAGACCCGCGCCTCGTTGGCGAGACGATGCTCGGCACGACGCTGGTCAAGGACGGCGTCAAGGTCGCGACCGTCGAACACCTGATGTCGGCACTCGCCGGCCTGGGAATCGACAACATTTACGTTGACCTGTCGGCATCCGAAGTGCCGATCATGGATGGCAGCGCCGGACCGTTTGTTTTCCTGCTGCAGTCTGCCGGCATCGAAGAACAGAACGCACCGAAAAAATTTATTCGCATCAAGAAAAAAGTGCGGGTCGAGGAGGGCGACAAGTGGGCCGAGCTGTTGCCGTTCAATGGCTTCAAGGTCAACTTCGAGGTGTATTTCAATCACCCCGTTTTCAACAAGCTCAGCCAGCAGGCGACGATCGACTTTTCGTCGACGTCATTCCTTAAAGAAGTCAGCCGCGCGCGAACGTTTTGTTTCCTGCGCGACGTCGAAGCGCTGCGGGAACGCAACTTGACGCTGGGTGGCAGCATGGACAATGCCATCGTCCTTGACGATTACCGCATTCTCAACGAAGACGGACTTCGCTATGCCAACGAGTTCGTCATTCACAAGATTCTTGACGCGATCGGTGACGCGTACCTGCTCGGTCACAACCTGATCGGTGAGTTACGCGCGTACAAGTCCGGTCATGACCTGAATAACAAGTTGCTGCGCGCGATGCTCGAGGACCAAAGCGCGTACGAGGAAGTGACGTTCGAGGATTCGAACAAGGCGCCTATTTCTTACGCGGCTCCGGCGTACGCCTGACACCTGAAGCGCGTTCGTTTTTCTCTCCGACTGCCCCTGCGGTCAACACGCGGCCAGTGGCCGCATGCCCGACGCCCGATAAATCAGCTTTGCGCCACGCGCACGCGACAGGCGCTCGCTTTGACGCCCGCGTCGCGCGCAGCTTTCAACAGGATGTCGGTCTGGTATCGCAGCCGAGCGGCCCAGGCCGAGCTGGCGCAAATGACCACGAGCTCGCCGTCATCCCGGAGATTGGCCGCAACGATGGCGCCGCGATCTGTGTCCGATATGGACTTAGACAGGATCTCGGTGAGCTCGCCCATTTCCCGGGCGCGCTGAACGACGGCACCTAAATCCCCGTTATTATTAAGGTTTAGCAGATTTTTGAGCTTTTCAGCGGGCATAAAAATGTGACGCGGTTAGCGGTTTTGGAGCCAAATACGGGCCCGGTTCGCGCTTCTGGGGGCCTTTCCTTGTAATGATTTCTCACATTATGCATAGTTTCGACACGACAACGGCATACCCGCCGAAAGACGGGGACGCAAATCCACCGGTCTAAGGGAGTAATCCTAGGACAGCGGGGCTACCGAATTGAGCAGGGACAGCAAGTTTAATAGAACTCGAATAAGCGATGACAGGTTGTATTACCGTCTTATCGCGGCTTGCACATCCGACAGGCTATCGAGCACAG
>JBCAZN010000454.1:0-2414 GCA_038533035.1 Pseudomonadota bacterium | reverse complement strand
GCAAACGTACCGGTTACGTCAACGACGGCGCCGGTACGTTTGCTGATGTACCGGCATTGTCGCCACCCGAAAACGGATTCAGCGAGCATCCGGCCAGGCTGGCGGCAAACGCAAAAGTGGTCAGCCGGAGGCTAAAATTGAGGCATTGCTTGCTCAAAGACATGTCGCGGGAGCTCCGTAAAATGTGTTCAGGCCTTACCCATCAAGGCGTTGCTATACTATGTCGGTCCGGTTCCGCCGAGGCTGCTAATTACGTCACATTTCCGGCCCCGAAAGTGGCCGGATTGGACTCAAATCTCGCGGCATTGTCTGACATCTTATTCAATAAAGTCAAACATTTAGGTCGCATTTTAGGTGTTTCACGCGAAATCGCACCCGAATAATTATGTTTCAAACAGCCGATTATGGCCGAGAGTGCCCTGACTGGCTTATGTTTAATTTATGGCAAAACTGAAGATACTAGAATTCCCTGACCCGCGGCTCAGGACGAAAGCGACCCCGATTCAGGAGGTGACGGATGCGACGCGCGCATTGATCGACGATATGTTCGAAACGATGTACGACGCGCCCGGTATTGGCCTTGCGGCAACGCAGGTTGACGTTCACGAGCGCCTGCTGGTGACTGATGTGTCGGCCGACAAGAGCGAGCCTTACGTGTTGATCAATCCCGAGATTCTCGAAAAGGACGGTGTCACTGTTACCGACGAGGGCTGCCTGTCGGTGCCCGGCTACTACGAAGAAGTCGAGCGCGCCGAGCATATCAAGGTGAAGTTCCTGGATCGCAACGGCGATGAAGTGGTTATGGAAGCGGAAGGCTTGCTGGCAGTCTGTATCCAGCACGAGATGGATCACCTCGAAGGCAAGTTGTTTGTCGACTACCTGTCCGAAGCCAAGCGCCAGAGAATTCGCAAGAAACTCGTGAAGGACAGGCGGCACGCCGTCGCCATCTGAGGTCCAACCGTGACTCGTCTTGTCTTTGCCGGCACGCCGGCGTTTGCGCTTGCCTCGCTGCAGGCGCTCGTCGATAGCGGCCGCCAACCTGTCGCTGTTTATACGCAGCCGGATCGACCGGCAGGCCGCGGCCGCAAGTTAACGGCGAGTCCGGTCAAGCAGTTTGCCGCGGCCGCGGGCATCGACGTGTACCAGCCCGAATCACTGCGTGACCCGGCTGCGATCGATGCATTGCGTGCGCTTGAGCCGGAGCTGCTGATTGTCGCGGCGTACGGTCTCATCCTGCCGCAGGAGGTGCTCGACATACCGTCGCATGGCTGTCTCAATGTGCACGCCTCACTGCTGCCGCGCTGGCGCGGCGCGGCGCCGATCCAGGCCGCGATTCTTGCGGGCGATGCAGTGACCGGCGTAACACTGATGCAGATGAGCGCCGGCCTCGATTGTGGTCCGGTATTTGCCGAACGTGTTGTCCCGATCGAACCTGGCGAATCCGCCGCACTCTTGCACGATCGACTCGCGACAGCGGGCGGTGAGTTGCTGGTCGAGCAGCTTGACGCGATCGCCACCGGCACGTTGCTGCCCGAGCAACAGGATGAGGCGCTGGTGACCTATGCGCCCAAGATCGCGACTGCCGATGCAGAACTGGATTGGCGTTTGCCCGCCGCGCAGTTAGAGCGACGTGTTCGTGCCTACAACCCGGCGCCCGGCGCGTGGTTTCTGCGCGGTGAGCAGCGCATCAAAGTCTGGCAGTCGGAGCTCGACAGCACGGTACAGGGTGAGCCCGGCAGCATCGTCCAGTTTGATGGCGAAGGCATTGTGGTCGCATGCGGAGCGGGCGGACTGCGCTTAACCGAACTGCAGGCGCCCGGTAAACGACGTGCCGCGGCGCACGAATTCGTGCAACAGATCAATCTCCGCTGATGGCCAACCCCGGTGCCAAGCTGCGCGCCGTAGCCGCCGAAACGGTCGACGCGGTCGTCACGCACGGACAGTCGC
This sequence comes from Pseudomonadota bacterium, assembly GCA_038533035.1. Lineage (GTDB taxonomy): Bacteria > Pseudomonadota > Gammaproteobacteria > Steroidobacterales > Woeseiaceae > UBA1847. The sequence goes on along the minus strand of JBCAZN010000454.1, from coordinate 467 downwards.
TCGACACAGCGATCACCGGCAACGAGCAAGAAGTGCCAGCGGATGATCGGGCGTTGTTGCGACTGCTCGCCTACGGCGCGTTGCGGCATCACTGGCGGCTGCAGGAGTGGACCAGTCAGCTGCTGTCACGCCCGCTAAAAAAGCGCGATAGCGTCATCAACGCCTTGCTGGCAATCGGCTTTTATCAGCTCACGGCAACGCGAATTCCCGACCACGCGGTCGTATCGCAGACCGTCGAAGCCGCACGGCAGCTGCGCCGCCCGAAACTTGCCGGCCTCGTCAACGCCTGCCTGCGGCGCTTCATGCGCGACGAGCTGGCGTCGCAACCGCCAGCGACGGAAGAAGCACGCTGGAATCATCCGGCGTGGCTCATCGAGCGCCTGCGGACCGACTGGCCGGACGACTGGCAAGCCATTCTCGAGGCTAACAATGCGCGTGCGCCGATGTGGCTGCGCGTCAACACGACA
>JBCAZN010000453.1:0-2441 GCA_038533035.1 Pseudomonadota bacterium | reverse complement strand
AGGCAAAGTTATCACTGCATCCTTGCGGCCCACTTTCAGGTAGTACACGTAGTCCCAGCGGTTCGCGTGGAACGGATCGTCTACCATTGGCGTGCCCAGCAGGAACCGGATCTGGTTGCGCGTCATGCCGACCTCGACCTGGTCCAGGTCTTCCTGTTTGATCAGGTTGCCCTGCGAAATAGTCTGCCGATAGACGCAGCCGCTGGCCAGCGTGAGCATCAGTAGCGAGACGATTAAAACGAGCTTATTGCGAATTGCCATATAGTTTTGAGCTTCACCGGCTGCAAATGTTCAGCCACATTGCCATAATAGGCGCGCATCATACCTTCGAGAACGCATTCATGCAGCAAAGAAAGGAACTTCGCCAGGCTGGCCTGAAGGTCACCCTGCCGCGCCTGAAGATCCTGGAGATCCTTGAGAGCTCCAAGACGCGCCATATGAGTGCGGAGGATATCTATAAGCAGCTGCTGCAGGATGGCGAGGATATAGGTCTTGCAACGGTTTATCGGGTATTAACGCAGTTCGAGTCAGCCGGGCTCGTGACGCGGCACAATTTCGAGGGCGGCCATTCCGTGTTCGAGCTGGACGACGGTGAACACCATGATCACATGGTGTGCATCGAGTCAGGTGATGTCGTCGAGTTCATGAGTGACGAGATCGAGCGCCTGCAGCACGAAATTGCGGACAAACACGGTTTCGAGCTGCTCGACCACAGTCTCGTTCTGTACGTGAAGCCGAAAAAGTCCGACTAGGCAGACTTGCGCGCGCCTGCGGATAGCATCTCCGCGGCGTGATCCAGTGTTCTTTGCGTAATTTCCATACCGCCCAGCATGCGGGCGATCTCATCGATGCGGCCATCCTGGTCAAGCACCGCAACCTGCGTACGCGTTGTCTTGTCGTCGGACACCTTGCTGATTCGGAAATGGTTTGCGGCGAGACTCGCTACCTGCGGCAGATGCGTGACGCACAGCACCTGCCGGGAGCCGCCGAGTTCCTGCAGGCGTCTGCCGACCATCTCGGCAACGCCGCCACCGACGCCGCTGTCGACTTCATCAAAAATCAGCGTCGGGATATTGCTGCCATCCGACGCAATCACCTGGATCGAGAGGCTCATCCGCGACAATTCGCCACCGGATGCGACCTTCGACAGCGGTTGCGGCGACTGGCCAGGGTTTGCGCTGATCAAAAACTCGATATCTTCGCGCCCCGACGGTCCCGCCGTGTCATCCGATCGCGGCTGCAGCGCGACTTCGAATGCGCCACCGGGCATGCCTAGCCCTTGCATCGCAGCGGTCACGGCTGCAGCAAATTCAGCAGACGCTTTCTTGCGACCTTTACTCAGCTTGTTGGCGATGGAGAAGTAGCGTTCGCGCGCCTTGTCGAGCTCCACCTCGAGTTCCTTGCCGCGCTCTTCGGCATGTGCCAGATCGTCGAACTCCTGCTGCAGTTTTTCCTGCAGCGCGGGAATCTCGTCAGCCTTGATGCGGTGCTTGCGCGAAATTGCCTGGATCGCGTCAAGACGTTCTTCAACCCAGTCACGGCGCGCCGGGTCCATGTCGATGCGTTCGCTATAGCGGCGCAGCGCATCCGCGGCCTCAGCCACCTGGATGCCAGCCGAATCGAGCATCTCGACTAACGGGCCAAGTTCCTCGTCTACGTCTGACAGTAGATCGATCGCGCGTGACGCGTCGGCGATGAGACTGTTGGCATTACCGCCGTCGTTGTCCATAAGTGCAGCGAGGCTGGTCGCGACGCCTTCGGCGAGTTTGCCGCTGTTCTGCAGTTTTTGCCGCTCGGCTAACAGAGTGTCTGTTTCACCGTCTTCCAGTGCCAGGGAGTGCAACTCCTGTAGCTGGAACGTGAGCAGGTCCACCCGCGATGCACGGTCGGCGTCGGCGTCAAGCAGGTCTTTCAGTTTGTCCGCGATTGCGCGCCAGGTCTGGTGGGCAACGGCGGTCTCGGCGCGGACATCGAGCAGGCCGGCGTAGTGATCCAGCAGGTCGCGCTGTACGGTTTTGCGGCCGAGTGACTGGTGAAAGTGCTGGCCGTGAATGTCGATCAGTAATTCGCCCAGCGCCTTGAGCTGCGATACCGGCACGGCGTTGCCGTTGATAAATGCGCGCGAGCGGCCGTCGGCGCCGATGATTCGTCGCAACAGGCAGTCGTCATCGAGGTCGAGTTCCTGCTCTCTGAGCCAGGTTCGTACGTCTTCAAGCTCGCGAATATCGAACGCTGCGGCAAACTCGGCACGTTTAGCGCCTTCCCGAACGAGCTGAGCGCTGCCGCGCTCGCCGAGCACGAGCCCCAGCGCATCGACCAAAATCGATTTGCCCGCACCCGTCTCACCGGTGAGCACGGTCATGGCGCCGTCAAATTCGATATCGATCTGGTCCACGATCGCGAAATCGCGCACCATCATGCTCACTAGCCTGCAGGTGCGC
>JBCAZN010000452.1:0-2453 GCA_038533035.1 Pseudomonadota bacterium | reverse complement strand
TCATCGACTGGGTAGACCAAGCTACTAAAGTCTACCGACAACGTCTCCGTTGTGGACGGCTGGCCCCGACTACGATGTAGTCGGGGCCTTTCGGTCTATACCGAAACACTCCTGTAACAGACTGGTTGCTACTATGGGCTATCCGCGGCAATAGCTGCCCGATCACAACAGCATGAAAACGCCGGTGCGGCATTGCCGCAAGGGGTGACTGGTGGCCAATAACAACAACAGCGTCGGACCGGAGCAGCGCATCAGCATGGCCCGAGTCTGGATACTCATTGCGCTATTCGTATACCTGCTGCTGGTCGGCGTCGGGATCATCGGCGACGGTTTCAAGTGGATCTCGGGTGGGGCAGAGGGCGCGGCAAAGATATTTTCGTTTGCGAGTAATCCTATCGTCGGGGTAATTCTGGGCACGCTCGCGACGGCGCTGGTTCAAAGCTCGAGCACCGTAACGTCAGTAATCGTGGCACTCGTTGCCGGCGGCATGCCCGTGTCTATCGCGATACCCATGATTATGGGTGCCAACATGGGCACGACGATCACCAATACGATTGTAAGCCTCGGCAACATCGGCGAACGCTCGATGTTCAATAAGTCGTTCCAGGCCGCGACGGTTCACGACTTTTTCAATCTCTATAGCATCGTAATATTTCTGCCAATCGAGATGATTTTTCATCCGCTCGAACGACTTGGCGGCGTGATGGCGGACTGGTTTGTCGGAGGGGCAAGTTCGTCGGTATCGGATTTCAATATCATCGGCGCCGCCACGAAGCCAGTTGCTAAGTTTGTTGTTGGCCAACTGCAGTTTTTGCCCAAAACCATCGGCGCGCTGCTCGCGATCGCGATAGGCATCGGTCTAGTGATCGCCTCCGTGCTGTATCTCGGCAAGTTGCTGCGTTCCGTGATGACTGGCAAGGCTATGGAAATTGTGCACGATGCCGTCGGCGGCGGACCGTGGCGTGGAATGGCGACCGGTACCGTTGTGACCGTACTCGTACAGTCGTCGTCGACAACAACCAGCCTGATTGTGCCGCTTGCCGGATCCGGTGTCCTGACGACACGACAAGTGTTTCCGTTCACGATGGGAGCCAACATCGGTACCTGCATTACGGCGTTGCTTGCGGCCACGTCCGTGTCAGGTCCAGCCCAGGTGTTCGCGCTGCAGATTGCGCTTGTTCATTTGCTCTACAACGTCTTCGGCGTACTCGCGTTCCTGTACACACCGTGGCTCCGCGACTTGCCGGTCAGGTCTGCCGCGTGGCTCGGCGACAAGGTTGAGGTCAATCGTGGCTGGGCATTCGGTTACATAGGCGCCGTATTTTTCCTGATGCCGGGGTTCGTATTTGCAGGCGAAGCAGTATTCGGTGAGCCACAGAATAACATCGTAGCCGCGAAACAGTCCGAACAGACCCAGGAAGCGCAGGACGAGCTCGAGGAAGCGAAGCTCGAAATAGAGTGATAGGCTCAGTCATGCAACCAGCGCGCTGGTTGCCATCGACGAATGGATGCTTCTGCGATTTCGTCTATCGAGCGTGGGCCCCTGCCAGGCCCCAGACTTCGTCTAAGCAGTTTGTTCTGCCACTGCCCGCCAGCCGGCGTCAATGGCGGCGTCCAGGTAGGCGCGGCCCTCGGAATCGGAGTTGGCAATCGAGATCCGGCCGTATTGCGCTCGGCCGAGTTCGTGCGGCATTTCGCCTTCCGCCCACTCCGGATCGTCGACGCCCTGGTATTCATAGGTATAACCGTGCGGCCAGCGATTGACGGTAATGGCCTTGATATCGGTCTCGTGATTGAAACCGTGCTTACCCAGCAGGCTCTGGAGTTGGGTCCGGATCTCCTGCTCGTAGGTGTCGAAGGTGGTCACATACACTTTGTGACGCGCTCTCAATAACAGCTCGCGACTCTTCTCGCCCTCTGCAGGATCAACCGTCGGTACGCCGAGCATATAGATCACCATGGGGTCGTCCGGTCCGTGCGGTGGCCGATGGCCCCCCGTCGTCGTGGCCGGAGGTTTGGTGACCACCACGTAGGGATCGTCGGGACAATTCACAGCGCTGACGCCAAGTTCGGAGAATGCGTGCCCGTCGCGAACCAGGACATTGGTCATCACCAGCGGCACCTTGACGCCGTAGCGAAGCGCTTCTTTCTGGCTTTCCGGCAATTGTGGACAAATGTACGGGATTGCGCCGTTGTAACAGGCGAGCACGCAGTGGTCGCCGGTAACGCTGACAGCATCACCATCCTGCACATAGTCGACCGTAACCGTTTGATCTGCCGTTTCCCGCACGCCGACGACAGTACTGTTTAGTCGTAATCGCACCGGGTGATTCTCGCGGTCGAGCGCCCCATAGTCGAAATGGCTGGTGGCGATATCGTCGAAGCCGCGGGTGTCGTGCGCTACCGCCGGAATCAGTTTATGGACCAGCAGCCTGGCGACCGACGCATTCCCG
>JBCAZN010000451.1:0-2455 GCA_038533035.1 Pseudomonadota bacterium | reverse complement strand
AATAATCGTCGATACGAGTTTCGGAATGCAAATTTTGACCGTCAGCTTCTGGTCGAATTCGGCACTCCAGGCGGTTCGAGTTAGAATGGCGGCTTACGACTTGCAGCGGACACTCGATGGAGCGGCAATGAACAGGAAGAAAACTAGTGGATTAGTGGGAATCGTCGTTGGCGGCATTTGGCTAGCAAATAACTTTCAGCACTTCGACGAGCAAGGTTTTGTGGCAATCGGTATGCCGATTCTGATTCTGGTCGCGGGTGTTGCCTATTTCATTTCGGGCATGAAGTCTTCCTGACGCTACTCAGTGGATTGGAATTTTGACCGGCCGCCTTTGGCCGTACGGCGGCGATCCGCAGGTTCAGGCTATGACTTCTGCTACCGACCCTATGCAGCCGTTCAGGATCTGCACAATTCTTCACCGATTCTCGAGGGTTTCTTGAACGCCGGTAACTGGAATGCAGCTGAGAAGCAACTGCTGGAGATGCAGGCCGACGTACTGCAACTTCCATTCAATAGCTTTTCGATGGAAGATCATTGCAAACGACGGGAAATTGATTCTTCCCTGCCAGGTTTTCGATTCGAGGTCGAAGTGTCTTGGATGCTAAACCATAGCTGGGTTGTGACAATTGAAGCCGAGCGACAATACCTGTTCGGCTTACTCTATCGATCAATCTTCAAGCACATCGTGATTGCCCAAGACGATATTGAAATCCCAGAGAGATTTGGTCACCGCTTGGAGACCCGTGGTACGCGTGATACCCGCAGGAATTGGGGGAGAGAAGATGCGGAGCCAGAAGAATATGGGTCGAACCAATGACTGCTTCGGGCCGGAACGCGACGATCGCCGGCTTCAGGCTATAATTTCCGCTACTGGCCCTTTGCAGACCGTCGAGGAATCGTATTGATATACAGAATCGAGCGCTACATTCTCTGGCTTGCACCGGCACTGGTTATCCAAATGCTCGGCCGATATCTCAGCAGCGGACCAGGACTGGCGCACATGAAGGAGCCTGCAATGTGGTTTCTTCTTCAACCAGCTGGCGTGATTTCGATCGCCGCTTTCCTGACTCTATTGCCAACACTCGTGACTGCAGTTTGGGTTTCAATTGATTCAGATTCATCGGCAGTCGTTAAAGCGGCGTGGTTTGTGTGCGGGCTATTCATGTCCTATTTTGTGCTGATTCCTTATGTTGGATCGTTGTTGCTTCGCGCTCAAAGTCGACTCGAAGACGGCAATTAACACGAATGTGAGCGTCTGTTTCTGGCCGTAAGTAGAAGCTCTGGGCTTTAAGGAGGAGACAATTAGAATCAACCAGAAGTACCTGGCCACTGGTGTGATCGTCCTAGCACTCTGTGCAGCGGTCTATATGAATCAAGAAGTGCCGCCAGACCCGCCCAGCGATTCCGGCGTTCGAGCAGCGCCGAAAGAATCAATTGCCAATGAAATTGATTTCGAACGTGGCGACACGGCGTTGAGCGAAATCGCCACGAGCCGATACGGTGAAGGCGAAATCGTGCGAACGCGAGGTGATTTTTTTGTGCGCTACACAGTTGCGGAAAACTGTCGCTGGCTTCAGCGAAAACACATTACTGACGATGGCGATTCGTTCCGAGAGGAATGGTATTGCGACCTAACCGAACGAATCGATCATCCCAACGCTGACTTCACTGATGAGCAGCTGATCATCGCGGCACAGACGGACGCGGTGTCGGCCATGATTCTCGCCGATCGATGGTGGAAACACGGCGGTCGACAGGATGCAGTATTCGGTTTGTACATGCACGCATTCGCCTTGTCTGGCGAACGCGAAGCGTTCGATGCGATCGTAGACGTGGAAACTGGAGGGCCTGGCGTTCAGTTCCTCCACGACGGCAAGACGCTTGATGAGGACCATGTGGCGAGCTCATATGTTTGGGCCCGCGTCGGCAGCGAACTGGGATTCGATGATCTGCGCCAAGACGCGGCCCGTTATGGATCCTACCTCAGGGACGCGGGATGGGACCTTGATGAGTTTGACTACGCTATCGAGGCAAACCTTAGTCAATTGAAGAATGGCCGCCCAATAGGTGATTGAACCATGCATCGGCAACGAACGCTCTTGGCCGTAAGCAGAAGTGCATCGTGATTGTTATAGAATGACGGCTACTTACCCTTTGCAGGCAATCAACAAAATTGAGCACTAGGAGTTCATATGGACGTTAATGCGACCCTGTATGGGCAGTACTTGATCATTCATGTAGTCGTGGTGAGTACACTGACTTTTCTGTATGGCCGGCGCAGGGACTTACATTCTGTTGGAACAACCGTTCTTGTCATTTTCGCTTGGATCGTGCCGATCTTTGGTCCGGTTTGCTTTGCCGCCTTTCTGTTCGGAAATGGATCTCATCGCGATGCTTGATGAGGAGACTGAATATCTGGGTGAGGTTTACTGTACAGAACCATCTACCCTTTTCG
>JBCAZN010000450.1:0-2464 GCA_038533035.1 Pseudomonadota bacterium | reverse complement strand
CTACCTGATGCTGAAAGGCAAGTGCGCCAAGTGCGGCGAATCAATCTCCGCCCGCTACCCGCTCGTTGAGTTTGCAACAGCCCTGATGGCCGCGATCTGTGCCTGGCACTTCGGCCCCGGCCTGGAAGCGCTCGCCGCGATCTTCCTGACGCTGGTCCTGATTCCGATCGCGATGATCGATGCCGACACGACGCTGATTCCGGATTCGCTGGTTATTCCGTTGCTGTGGGCCGGACTGTTCGTGAGCCTGTTCCACCCGATGGCGGGATCGCAAACACTGTTCATCTCGCCCGTGAACGCAATCGTCGGTGCGATGGCTGGCTATCTCGTGCTCTGGAGCGTCTTTTGGGCGTTCAAGCTCGTCACCGGCAAAGACGGTATGGGCTACGGCGACTTCAAGCTGCTCGCCGCGCTGGGCGCATGGCTCGGATGGCAGCAGCTGCCGCTGATTATCATGCTATCAGCGGTCGTCGGCGCCGCAATCAATATCGCAATGATCGTCTTTCGCGGCCGCGATCGAACAATACCGATTCCGTTTGGACCGTACCTCGCCGCGGCAGGCTGGATTGCCATGATGTGGGGCGAGCAGATCACCTCCCGCTACCTGAGCATGATGTCCTAAGTGGCCAGTGATCAACCCACACCGCTGCGGATCGGTCTGACGGGCGGCATAGCCAGCGGCAAGTCCACTGTCGCAGACCTGTTCGCCGACCTTGATGTCCCTGTCATCGACACCGATGTGATCGCGCGCGAAATAGTCGAGCCCGGGCAGCCAGCACTCGATGAAATCCGCGAGCGGTTTGGCGCTTCGATGATCGAAGCGGACGGTTCACTTGATCGGCGCGCGTTGCGCAGAGCAGTGTTTGCCAGTGAAGACGCACGGCTCGATCTCGAGGCAATCACGCATCCGCGCATTGGCACCGAGACGCAACGTCAGGCCGACGCCGCCGGCGGCCCGTACCAGCTCATCGTGGTGCCGTTACTCACAGGATCGCGACTCCGGCACTTCGTAGATCGCGTGTTGGTCGTGGACTGTGACGAAGACACACAGATTCAACGCCTGCTGGCGCGCGACACCGAGACCATCGAACAGGCGCAGCGCATACTTGCTGCGCAGGCCAGTCGCGAAGAGCGCTTGGCTATTGCCGATGATGTCATCGACAACTCGGGAAGTTTTGCGGCACTGCGAAATCAGGTCAGGGATCTGGACGATCGCTATCGGAATCTTGCTGCGCGTCGCGATCAGCCCTGACGGCGCTTTGAAAAGCGTCGACTTCCTCGATGGCAACACCGGCTGACGCCGCATCAATTCGGCCACCCAGCAGCAACGCAGCGACGTCGTCAGCGTAGCGTAGTGCTTCCTCGGTATGTCCGCGGTTTGCGAACTGGCGCGCAATGCGCATGCCGAGAATGGCGTCGGGCGTGCCACTCAATGACGTATCGAATGACGTCGTTGCACGATCCAGATTGCCAGCCTCAAGGTCCAGCACACCGAGAAAATAGTAAATCCGCGCATGCGAGAACGAGTCCGACGCCGCATTGAGCGGATTCTCAAGCATACTTGCGAGCGGCGCTCGCAGTGACGCCGGTTGGACGGCGGGACAGTTGCCCCTGACTACGCTCTCGATCATCGCGTTGTACAGGCTGAAAAGCCCGGGCCGAAAATAGAGACCTTGAAAATCGGGTGCGACACGCGCCAGTTCGTCGTCGGTCAGCAAGCCCAAGTTGCATTGCATGTAGAGGCGATTGACGAACAGCTCGGCATGCGCGCCGGGAATATTCCTGATCGCATCGTCAAGAACAGTCAGCGCTTCGGCATAGTGCTGTGCGTTATAAAGGGTGGTGGCGTAACGTGCCTGCGCACGAATCGATGTTGGCGCTTTCTCGGCTGCAGCCGCCACCATGTCCGGATAATTGCTCCAGATAGTTGCCGAACGGTGTGTGAAGGTTGCAAACAGCAGCAACACAGCCACCGAAATCGCGGCAAATACCCACTTGTCCAGCTTTGCCAGCAGCGCGATGATCGGCAGGAACAAGAATGCTGCCGCCAAGTAGTTGCGGTGCTCGTAGTACATTTCGAGGCCGACAAACGTCGATTCAAGCACGTGCGCCGCGTAGAAAAACAAAACCGCCAGTGCGAACAACGGCCAGCGGCGGCGCCATACCACAGCCGCAGCAATCAGTGCACCGTGCGTGAACCAGCTGAGTGCCGTTGTGACCGGCGACAACAGGCCGGTCGACTTGATGACGTGATCCTGGAAGACACCTGCCGTATACATGTCCGGCACAAACCAGTGGCGGAGATAGTCGACCAGCACCCTGCCCTGCGTGAGGGTTCGTTCGTAGATGCTGTAGTCCTGCCGCGGCAGCGGTTCAAACACACCCTGTCCGATTGCAATAACCACGAGGTATGCCAAAACCGCGACAGGCGGACCCGCAAAAAACAGGATGCACCAGCCGCGTG
>JBCAZN010000449.1:0-2470 GCA_038533035.1 Pseudomonadota bacterium | reverse complement strand
ATGCGGCCGTACTGCAGCTCCGACATACGAGCCAGGTCATTCGCACGGTGCGCCGTCTCGAGCTCGAGTTTCGCGCGTTCGAGCTCTTCCTTGATATGGGCTGCACCCTGCATCGCGGCTTTTTCTGCCTTCCAGATTTCCTCGAGGTCAGCAAACTCCTTCTCGAGGGCTTCGAGCTTCTCAGCGAGCTCTTCAAGACGTTTGGCCGAGGCATCATCGGATTCTTTCTTAAGCGCCTCGCGCTCGATTTTCAGCTGGATGATGCGCCGCTCGAGCTTGTCCATGGCCTCCGGCTTCGAGTCGATCTCGATACGAATACGCGACGCCGACTCGTCGATCAGGTCAATCGCCTTGTCGGGCAGCTGCCGGTCTGAAATATAGCGATGCGAGAGCGTGGCGGCCGCAACAATAGCCGGGTCTGTAATTTCGACGCCATGATGGACTTCGTAACGTTCCTTCAGGCCGCGCAGGATCGCAATCGTATCCTCGACAGTTGGCTCGTCGACCAGGACCTTCTGGAAACGGCGCTCCAGTGCGGCGTCTTTTTCCACGTACTGGCGATACTCGTCGAGCGTCGTCGCGCCGACACAGTGCAATTCACCGCGCGCCAGGGCCGGCTTGAGCATGTTGCCCGCGTCCATTGAGCCTTCGGCCTTACCGGCGCCGACCATTGTATGCAGTTCGTCGATAAACAGGATGATCTGCCCTTCCTGTTTCGCAAGGTCATTGAGCACCGCTTTCAGGCGTTCTTCGAACTCACCGCGATACTTGGCGCCCGCGATCAGGGCACCCAGGTCGAGCGACAGGATGCGCTTGCCGCGCAGGCCTTCCGGGACCTCGTTATTGACGATGCGCTGCGCCAGCCCCTCAAGAATGGCGGTTTTGCCGACACCGGGCTCGCCGATGAGTACCGGGTTGTTCTTGGTACGGCGCTGCAGGATCTGGATCGTGCGACGAATTTCGTCGTCACGACCAATGATCGGGTCGAGCTTGCCCTGCTCGGCCCGTTCGGTCAGGTCGATCGTGAACTTTTCGAGCGCCTGGCGTGTGTCTTCGGCGTTCGGGTCGTTGACATGTGCACCACCGCGCAGGTCGTCGATCGATTTCTCGATGGCACCACGGACCGCGCCCGCCTGCTCCATGACTTTCTTGAGCGGCGACTGTTCGTCAAGTGCGGCGAGCACGAACAGTTCGCTCGAGATGTACTGGTCTTCGCGGTCCTGCGCGAGCTTGTCGGTAATATTGAATAGCTTCTGCAGATCGCTGCCGATATGCACCTCACCGCCGGCGCCCTCTACCTTCGGCAAGCGATCGATTGCGTCGCCGAGCTGCGAGCGCAGCAGATTTACGTTGACGCCGGACTTTGTCAGCAAGCCGCGCACGCTGCCGCCCTGCTGATCCAGCAGCGCAACCATGACGTGCACGGGCTCGATAAACTGGTGATCCTGCCCAACAGCCAGCGACTGCGCATCCGCGAGTGCCAGCTGGAATTTACTTGTCAGTTTGTCCAATCGCATTGGAGTCCCCTGCGGCTATTCGCCGAAAATCTAAACTGCCCCTCAATTTGGCGGCAGCGCTTACGTTTTCAAGGGCTTGCGGTGGCAATAAAGCTCAACATGCGGCCACTGTCCGCATCCCGACGGTAGGAAAAAAAGCGTTTCTCGTCAGCCACGGTACACAGTCCGCCGCCATATGTGTCATTCACACCCACGGAGGCGAGGCGCTGCCTCGCGAGACCGTACAGGTCAGCCTGCCAGCGGCCGCGCGCATTGGGCTCGAAAAACATTGCCGCCTGTGCGTCGTGGTCGACGAATGCCGCGCGAACCTCGCCGCCAACCTCGAAGGACGGTTGTGAAATCGCCGGGCCCAGCCACGCCAGCAGCTCGCTGCCCGCAACCCCGAGCGTCGCGACCGTGTTTTCGAGCACGCCGGCCGCAAGGCCACGCCAGCCGGCGTGTGCCGCGGCGAATGACAGGCCATCGCGCGAGCAAAGAAGGACCGGCAGACAATCCGCCGTTCGCACGACGCAAATGTAGCCTTCGTCACCACTGACCGACGCGTCAGCTTCGGGCATGTCGTCATACGCGCTTGCCGCGACAACGCGACTACCATGAACCTGCTGCAGCCAGCACGGCGTCCCTGCGACGGGCAACGCCTTCCCATCACGGCTGCGAAGCGTGGTTCCCGCGACCACCGAGGCCGGCGCCGGCCAGTCGGCGCGAATCCAGTCAACGGCCATCGGCATCTCGCTCAAGGACGCCGACCAGGTGCGCAAAGTCCTCGGGCAATGGCGCTTCGAATTCGTGCTCAACCCCCGTGACGGGGTGGCTAACACCGAGTTTCGCCGCATGCAGGGCCTGGCGCTTGAAGCCCCTCAGCGTGTCGACGAGCTCTGGCGAGGCACCTTTTGGCAGTGCAAGTCGGCCGCCATACACCGGATCACCGACCAGCGCGTGGCGTCGATGGGCAA
>JBCAZN010000448.1:0-2473 GCA_038533035.1 Pseudomonadota bacterium | reverse complement strand
CTAGAAATTACCTTAAGACTAGGTCTCGATGGGACCTAGAAACGCAGCATCGCTGAGCCCCATGTGAAGCCCGCCCCGAAGGCCGCGAACATACAGGTATCGCCGCGTTTGATGCGTCCGTCCTTGACCGCGACGTCGAGTGCGAGCGGGATCGATGCCCCCGATGTATTGGCGTGTTCGTCGACCGTCGCGATGACCCGCTCCATCGGCATGCCGAGCTTCTTCGCCGCGGCCTTGATGATGCGCATGTTGGCCTGATGCGGAACAAACCAGTCGATATCACCGATTTCGCCATCCAGGTCGGCGATGGTTTCACGCGCGATGCTGTCAAACGTCGAGACTGCTCGTTTGAACACGGCGTTGCCATTCATCTCGATAAAGGCCTTTTCCTCGCATACCGCGTCGTAACCTTTCGAGATGCCCGACTGGACCTGCAACAGCTCCTCGTACTCACCGTTGGCGTGAATATGTGACGCCAGAATGCCGGGTTCGTCGCTCGCCTCAAGTACAACCGCGCCGGCACCATCACCGAACAAAACCGCCGTCGTCCGATCTTTCCAGTTGGTAATCCGTGACAGTGTTTCAGCGCCGATCACGAGCGCTGTCTTCGCCCCACCCGTCTTGATCTGCCGATTCGCGAGGTCCAGACCGTAAATAAAACCACTGCACGCAGCCTGCACATCGAACGCCGCACAGCCCTTGACGCCGAGCTCACGCTGCACGATACACGCCGTCGCGGGAAACACCTTGTCCGGGGTCACTGTGCCGATAACGATCAGATCGAGGTCAGAGGCCTCCATTCCGGCATCGTCGAGTGCGCGCCGTGCCGCAGCCAGCGAGATCGTCGACGTGTATTCGCCGTCAACCACAACGTGCCGGCGCTTGATGCCGGTGCGTTCCTGTATCCACTCATCTGACGTGTCCATGATCTTCTCGAGATCCTGGTTAGTCACGACCTTTTCAGGAAGGTAGCTGCCGATTCCGGCAATTCGTGCGTAGGTCATGCAGACTCCAGTCAGTTCGCGTCGCGTCTCAGAAATGCGGCAATTTCCCGCAATGTGGGATAGTCGAACAAATCACTGATGTCGAGCTTGCCCGGATATTTCTCATCAATAGCCAGCACGATTTCAGTCAGTGTCAGTGAGCTTACACCGACTTCAAACAGGTTGTCGTCCGGACCGATCGTCCGATCTTTCGAGAATTCGCGACAGATCTGCTCCAGCTCGGCGACCAGCGGGTCTTCATCGGCGCTGACTTCCGCCGCCTCGGCCGGTTGCAGCTCGCCGACGACCTCTGAAAATTCGCCGTCAAAATAGGCCTGCAGCAACTTGGCGCGCTGCACCTTGCCGCTGGTTGTCTTCGGAATTCGTGGTACCGGAATCACCTGGTCGACTTCGAGGCCGGTCTGCTCGCCGATGCAGTCGCGCACGGCAGTGACCAGCGGTTTGAAGTCGTCGGTCGACTGCCGCCAGAGAATGAACGCGAGCAACTCTTCCGTCTGACCACCCTTCGGCGTGGCGCCGGCAACGACGACCTTGTTGAGATCCAGATCGTCGAGTTGCGCGACGATTTCCTCGATGTCGTGCGGATAATAGTTCTGACCGTTGACGATGATGATGTCTTTCTGGCGCCCCGTGATAACGAGATCGCCGTCGACGAAGACACCGCAGTCACCGGTACGCAGCCAGCCATCTTCGGTAAACAATTCGCGGGTGGCTTCCGGGTCACCGTAAATTCGTTCGGTGACGCTGTCGCCCTTCAAAAGGATATTGCCGATTCGACCATCGTCGAGTGGCGCGTCATTGTCATCGGCAATCCGGATTTCGACATCCCGAATCGCTTTGCCAACCTTCAGGAAGCTAACGGCGTCCTTGTCGCCTTCTTCGACCGTCGCAAAGCGCTCGCCGATTTGCAGACTGTGTCGGTCCACAACGATGCGTTCATAGTCCGGCCCTAGTGGCGAAAATGACACGCCGACGGTTGCCTCGGCGAGGCCGTATACGGGCAGCATGGTGTTGTGTTGCAGTCCGTACGGTGCCAGCGCCGTCATGAATTCGTTGCAAAGTTCCCAGGATATGGGTTCGGCGCCGTTTATGACGCGCTTGACACACGACAGGTCGGTACCTTCCGGCAATCCCTTTCGATCAAACAGTTTCAGGAAGTGCTTGTAGCCGAAGTTGGGTGAGCACAATTGGGTCGCACTGAGATCACTTGCTTTGGTCATCCACAACAGCGGTCGTCGCACGAACACGTTGGTATCCATCACCGCGTGATTCATTCCGGCGCCCAGCACGCTCAGGTGAAAGCCAATCAGACCCATGTCGTGCGTCAATGGCATCCAGCTCAATGCCTGGTCATCGGCCTGCCAGCCGAAGCCTTCGACAATCGCTCGAATATTGACGCACAACATGGGTCTGATTGGCTTTCACCTGAGCGTGCTGGGCGCCGGAATGAATCACGCGGTGATGGATAC
>JBCAZN010000447.1:0-2483 GCA_038533035.1 Pseudomonadota bacterium | reverse complement strand
TTTCTGCATCTGCCACATCGACGGCCAGTGCATTCCAAAGTCGTCTGTTATCGTTCAGAGCCGCCGCATATGCCGCAAAGTCGGTTTTCGCATTTTGCGCTGTTTTTCTAAGCCGCTGTGTCACGTGAGCAATCACGTCATATTCGGAACGGCGGCCCGTCTGAACTGTGAGGCTCGTTGCGGCATATTTCTGCCGTGCCATTATTTGAGGGTTCACGCGACGACCTTTACGCAGCTAGAGGGACTGACCTATCGGAGCGAGGGGCGCGCCAGAGCGCGCCCCAAACGACTGTCTTACCGGAACAGCGACAGGATCGACTGCGGTGCCTGGTTGGCGATGGAGAGAGCCTGAACGCCAAGCTGCTGCTGCGTTTGCAACGCCTGAAGACGTGCAGACGCCTCTTCCATGTCGGCGTCAACCAAGGCGCCGATACCCGACTTCATCGCATCGGTGAGTTTACCGACAAAATCACCCTGCGCATCGATGCGTTTTGCTGATGCACCGAGAGACGCAGCGCCCTCGACCGCTGTCTGCAAGAAGCCTTCGATTTCGGTCAGGGCTGTCGCCGCGGTTGCTGAGTCGGCGATTGCCGTACGGCCAGCGACGTTCAGGTTCGTCTGAAAGTCGACTGTTGCCACATCGATCGTGGAGACTACTGGTGCGTTGCCATTCGTGCTATCGTTCTGACCGGAACGATCGAGAGACGACAGAACCGACAGGGTGGTCGTACCAGCGCCGCTACCGTCGATATCGGTAGCAAGAAGGTTGACCCCATTGAACTGAGACGCACCGACGATTGACTCGATCTGTGCTTGCTTCTCAGCCATGTCGGCTTCGATCTTTGCAAAGTCAGCGGTTTCACTTGTCGCCGCGACCGCCAGCTCCTTCATGTCCTTAAGGACGTCGACGATTTGTTCGGCACCAGCCGAGGCAACCGCAACAGTTGACTCACCGACCGCCAGTGAGTCCGAGATTGCCTTGAAACCGGAAACGTCAGATTCCATCACTTTCGAGATGGCCCAAATCGCCGAGTTGTCCTTGGCAGTTGCAACTTCTTTGCCGGTCGAGATTTGATTCTGGACCATGCCCAGATCTTTGTTGATCGATTTCAGCGTTTGCAGCGCAACCATTGCGCCGTTGTTTGTAAGAATGCTCGACATTTGCATTTCCCTTATGTCGTGACGCTTCGCGCCAGTTTACACCCCCGCCCCCCGGCGGGACGGAACACGCTGCCGTTCTGACAAATGCAACTACCCTTGGTGGGTTATGCGCCACTCAATTTCGAGTGCAGGGAGTACATCGCACCGCAATAGCTAATGGCGTCCTAACAGCGAAATTTCCTTGCGGTGCTTTTGAATCAAAAACCATCAGGCCCGCTTCTCGACCGACACTGAATGCTTCATTTCGATACTCTTCTTTCGGCCCGAAGAATCGTATGTCTGCAAAGAGGTGCGGGTTTCCCTGACCTCGGCCAGTCGTTGGGCAACAGACCTGATGCCATCCAATGCTGAATCCAGCAAGTCCTGGTTGCGGCTTGCCTTCTTGTTTAAGGCCTGTAGGCGCCCAATGTCCTCACGTTCCATTTCGCTTAGTGTGTCGATCAACTCTAGCTTACGTTCATAAAGACGGGCAATCCTCTCAAGGTCCCCGTCCAGCAATGCGGCTTTCTCCTGATCAAGCAGATCGTCGAGTGCATCGAATGTATCTTGAACTGCGTCAGTCATTGAGATCACGTTCCTTCATTGCATTGAATAGCGTTTCGGCAAGCCCGATCCCGCCGGCTTCTGCCATTTCGTGCGCCTGCGCCTCGACAAGGAAAGAGGCAAATTGATCCTCGCCGACGCCACCGAATGCCTTGGACGTTTCTCCGAGGCCTGCCGACTTCAGCATCTCGGCCAAAAAGCTTGCCTCAAGACTCTGAGCGGCCTGCATCAGCTTCTTGTCCCGTTCGGACTGGGTTGCGATCTGGCCGGATAGGTGGGGGCTGATGGCTTCTGTCACGATGTGATCCTCACAATTGGAACGATTTTCACCAAGATGGCGTGCGAGCGGTAAAGAACTGGTAACTGTCTTGGACCCATAGTCGCGACAACCTGGAAGAAATCCCGGAGACTATGGTGCAAATCGCATTCCTCGCAGGCGTTAAGTCGCCTTCATCCGAAGCTGCAACCGCTAAGTCGGGTAACGCGCCGGATCAGACCGCCTCCCGCGATGATGATTTCGAGACGGCATTCAAATCGGCCGACTCTAAAGAAGACAGTCAATCGGGAGACACCGCTACAGCAACTGAACCTGATCAGGAACCGGAAGGCGCTGTGAACGAGTCAATTGATGAAGCTGATCCTGAGACCCATGCCGACAAGGACGGGGCGACCTCCGAACCCGAGTTCGACTTGCCTTCTGCTGAGGTAATTGTCGATCACGATGCCTTCGTTTTTCATGGTGAAGAAACCGCTATCGTCGAAAAACTAGCTACCTATCC
>JBCAZN010000446.1:0-2493 GCA_038533035.1 Pseudomonadota bacterium | reverse complement strand
CCCACTGCTCTTATATATAGGCCCGTATCCTGAATTAGATTGACAGCGCTGTCAATCCTTGTAGATAATCTCTGCTCACCACCAAAAAGAGATTCCCAGGCATGCGATGGACTTGTCGAACAACCGCAAACCGGCCGGATTCCGGGACTTCCAGCCGTTCAGCATTGTCCAGCGCCTTCATGGCAACAATCCTGCTTATGACTGCAATTATCAGTGAAGTACAGGCTGAGGAACCCATCGATCAGCGTGTCGAGGCGTTACTGGCGAAAATGTCGATCGAGGAGAAGATCGGCCAGATGCGCCAGAAGAATGCCGGTTATGGGGATCCGACCGACTACCTCGGCGACCGCCTGCGAGCGGGCGGTCTTGGTTCGATCCTGAACCTCGTCGATGTCGATGTTGTGAATGAGCTGCAACGGATCGCCGTTGAGGAAAGCCGGCTTGGAATTCCGTTGCTCGTTGGACGCGACGTCATTCACGGTTTCAAGACCGTGATGCCGATCCCGCTCGGCCAGTCGGCGACCTGGAACCCGGACCTCGTCAGGCAGGGCGCACGTGTTGCTGCAACGGAAGCGGCGTCGCATGGCGTGAACTGGACGTTTGCGCCGATGGTTGATGTGACCCGCGATCCGCGCTGGGGACGAATCGCTGAAAGTCCGGGTGAGGATGCATTCCTGACGTCTGCGATGGCAGTCGCAATGGTCGAGGGCTTCCAGGGCGATGACCTGACCGCCAGAGACACGATTGCCGCTTGCGCCAAACACTTTGCGGGCTACGGCGCTGCCGAAAGCGGCCGCGACTATGCGACCACGAACATTCCGGAAAATGAATTACGCAATGTCTACCTGCCGCCATTCAAAGCTGCAGTGGACGCCGGTGCGCTGACGCTGATGGCGTCATTTAGCGACCTGAACGGCGTACCGGCAACGGGCAATAGCTTCCTGATGCGGCAGGTACTGCGCGACGAATGGGGCTTTGACGGCTTCGTCGTCAGTGACTGGGATTCGGTGCATCAGCTATCGGTGCATGGGCTCACCGCTGGCGATCGTGAATCGGCATTCGAAGCGACCATGGCCGGTATTGATATGGAGATGGCCGGCGACGCCTACGATCACCTGCACGACCTGGTGGCCGACGGCAGCATTGAAATAGAAACTATTGATGATGCAGTCCGCAATATCCTGCGGGCCAAGTTCACACTCGGCCTGTTCGAGAATCCGTACGTCGATCCCGATGATTTCCCCGCAATCGGCAACGAACATGCGTTGGCAGTCTCGAAGCAGGCGGCGATCGAAAGCCTGGTGTTGCTGCAGAACAAAAATAACGTGCTGCCGCTGCAAAAAAATGACCTTGAGTCGATCGCTTTGATCGGACCGCTCGCCGATGCACCCTACGAACAGCTCGGCACCTGGGTCTTCGACGGCGACAAAGCGCTCAGCGTAACCGGGCTTGAAGGTGTCAGGGCTTTGGTCGGCGAGGACGTAGAGATCAACTACGTGCGCGCAATGCCGACGAGCCGTAGCCGCGGGGCCGATGTGGGGTTCGATGAGTCGATGGCCGCGGCGAAAAACTCGGACGCCGTTTTACTGTTCCTCGGCGAAGAGTCGATTCTTTCCGGCGAAGCGCACTCGCGTGCCGACATCAGTTTGCCGGGCGCACAGGCCGAGCTCGTACGCGAAGTTCGCAAGTCTGGCAAACCGGTCGTTGCGGTGATCCTCGCGGGTCGACCGTTGACGTTGGGCAACATCGTCGATCAGGTCGACGCGATCCTGTTTGCGTGGCACCCGGGGACGATGGGTGGTGCGGCAATTGCCGATGTTCTGTTCGGACTCGAGAGCCCGTCCGGCAAACTGCCCGTCACATTCCCGAAAATGGTCGGCCAGATCCCGATTTACTTCGGCCAGAAAAATACCGGTAAGCCACCGTCGCCCGAGACGACGGTTCACATAGACGACATCGATCCATTCGCGCCGCAGACCTCGTTCGGAATGACCGCGTTCCACCTGGATGCGGGTTACCTGCCGCAGTGGGAGTTTGGTTTCGGATTGTCGTACACGTCGTTCAAGTACAGCGATATCGAAGTCAGCATGTCGGAAATTCGAGCGGGCGAGTCGATCACTATCAGCGCCGAACTCAGGAACACGGGAGACGCGGCAGCGACCGAAACCACTCAGCTCTATGTCAGAGACCTTGTGGGTAACGTCACGCGCCCGGTCAGGGAACTGAAAGGGTTCGAAAAGGTGCGCCTGGAACCCGGCGCAGCAACCCGAGTCGAATTCACATTGCACACTGACGATCTGGCGTTCTTCGGACGCGACAACACGATGATCGTCGAGCCCGGCGATTTCCAGGTATGGATTGGCGGAAGTTCAGCGGCAACCCTCGGAGCAGAGTTCCGTGTTATCGACTGACAAAACAAGATGGATTTCGATTGGCGGCGTGCTCCTGCTGCTCACCGCATGCGGTGGCGGCGGTGGCTCCAGTTCGCCGCCG
>JBCAZN010000445.1:0-2498 GCA_038533035.1 Pseudomonadota bacterium | reverse complement strand
TCGAATGTCGGTCGCGTGCCAACACTCGCAACGCCGTCAACGACACCCTCGTCCAGCCCGTGCACGCGTACCGCGTAAATTCCCATTACTGCACTGCGACGCCGCCGCAAATCGACGTTCGCCGTAGCATAGCCCAGCGTGCGCCCGACCTGCCGGCCAGCTACGACTTTTCCGGACATGCGGTACGGTCGCCCAAGCAGTTGGTTCGCGCGCGGCACATCGCCGTGCTGTAGCGCCTCGCGAATCACCGAACTGCTGACCCGCGTGTCGCCAATAAGAATACTCGGAACCTGCTCCACGGACATGTCGAGCGCCCTGCCCGCCGCCAGCAATTCTGCCACCGATCCCTCACGTCGCCTCGCGAAGCGGAAGTCGTCACCGATCACAAGATGCCGCGCATTGAGACCGTGCACGAGGATTCGACGAATAAAATCGGACGCGGAGATATTGCGCATGTCGCTGCTAAAGCGAGGGCAGTAGAAGAGATCAATCTTGCGTTCGGCAAGCGCGTCAAATTTCTCGCGAAATCGCATCAGCCTGGCGGGTGGCGTATCGCCACCGAAAAACTCTTTCGGCGTCGGCTCGAAACTCATGACGATCGCGGGCCGGCCGGTCGGTGTCGCCACATCGACGACGCGCCGCAGCAACTGTTTATGGCCTAAATGGATACCATCAAATGCGCCAATCGTGACGACGCTGCCGTCTGCGAGGTCATCGAACGGCAGATCGGCGAGATGTCTCACCAGTCGCATCAGTTGGACCTGAGTCGAAATTGCGAGGGTCGCATGCCAAGCAACAGCAGCACGACAAAATAGGCGGAGGCCCCGGCAACCACCGAGACCGCCAGCCAGGTAATACGCCCACCGATTGAGGTCGACAGCCACCATTCAGGCGCACGGGCGAGCGCTGCAAGCACGCCCCACATGGCAGCATTGCCAAGCAGTACCCGGACCAAAAACGCGCCCCAGTTCTGAGTGCCGTCAAGGACGCCTTCGCGACGTAAGCGGCGTAGTAACAATCCAGCGTTTAGCACGGCGGCCACCGAGGTTGCGGCCGCCAGCGCCACGTGAGGGCCCTCGAAGCCCGCATGCGTCATGTACCAGGCCGCTGAAACACCCAGCACCAGGTTAACCGCCAGCGCAATGATGCCGATGCGCACCGGAGTGCGCGTGTCCTCACGCGCGAAGAACGCCGGCGCAAGGACTTTGACGAACGAAAAGCCGACCAGCCCTGCCGAGTAGGCCTGCAGGGCGAGCGTCGTCATACGTACCGATTTCTGATCGAATTCGCCACCATAGAACAGGGTTGCTACGAGTGGCCCGGCCAACAGAAACAAGCCGAGGGCTGCGGGCACGGCGATCAGGGTTGCAATGCGCATGGACCAGTCGAGTGTCGCTGTGAAATTGTGGCGCTCTTCGCTGGCCCAGAGTCGCGACAGGTATGGCAGCGTGACGGTCGCGAGCGCAATACCAAACAGGCCAAGCGGAAACTCCATCAGCCGATCGGAGTAGTACAGGTAGCTGATACTGCCAATGGGCAGCAGGGACGCGATGATGCCACTCAGCAGCACGTTGATTTGTGCCACCGACGAACCAAAAATCGCGGGTAGCATCAGCCTGAACGCCCGTCGCACACCGTCATGTCGGGGCGCCCAGCGCGGTCGTACCAGCATCTTGATTTGTGCAAGGAACGGCAGTTGAAACAACAGCTGCAGGATGCCCGCAACGAGCACACCATAGGCGAGCGCCATTACAGGTTCATCGAGCAGCGGTGCTACCCATACAGCCGCCGTGATCAATACGACGTTGAGGATGACCGGCGTGAACGCCGGTATTGCAAACTTGCCGTAGGTATTCAGCACCCCTCCGGCAAATGCGGTCAGTGACACGAAAAGCAGGTAGGGAAACGTAAACTTGAGCATCAGGGCGGCGAGATCGAAGTCACCACCATCGCCGACAAACCCCGGTGCTACGACCACCACCAGTGCGGCCGAACCGACAACGCCAATCGCGGTGACAACAAACAGAACGATCGCGAAGGTACCCGCCATTGAGCCGACATAGGCCTGTGCTTCTGCCTCCGAGTGCCCTTCCTTGTAGCGGGCCAAAACGGGAATGAAGCCCGCGGAGAAGGCGCCTTCCGCAAAGAAACGGCGCAGCATATTGGGGATTCGCTGCGCGACCAGGAAGGCATCCATGAGCAATCCGGCACCAAAAACCTGGGCGAATACGATGTCTCTCACGAGCCCGAGGAGGCGCGACAGGAAGGTCATTCCGCTGACGATCGAGGCCTTGATCGTGAGCAGCAGTCCGGAGGGTTTGTTCTCGCTCTCCATAGGCTGCCGATTTTAGCCCGAAAGCGCCGTAAAATCAGTACTTTAGGTAATTGGCGGCGGTAACGTCCGAAACGCCGGAAAAGTCATTGACAACAACCTGTCGGGCGCGAATAATACGCGGCTCTTTGAACGCAGGACACGGATAAAACCAGTGGCAAACATC
>JBCAZN010000444.1:0-2498 GCA_038533035.1 Pseudomonadota bacterium | reverse complement strand
TGAAGACCAATGTCGATCACATCTTTGCGATTGGCGATCTGGCAGGCGGACCGATGCTCGCGCACAAAGCGACACACGAAGCTAAAGTCGCGGCGGAGGTTGCGGCGGGCGAAAAGACCTACTTCGATGCGCGCACCATTCCGTCTGTGGCTTACACGGATCCCGAAGTGGCGTGGGTCGGCCTCACCGAACTTGAAGCGAAACAGCAGGGCATCAAGTACGAGAAAGCGCAGATTCCGTGGGCGGCCAGTGGCCGCGCGCTGTCGCTCGGTCGTTCCGAGGGCTTCACCAAGCTGTTATTCGACCCGGCAACGGATCGCGTGCTCGGTGGCGCCATTGTCGGTCCCAATGCCGGTGACCTGGTTGCCGAAATTGGCCTGGCCGTCGAGATGGGCGCTGATGCAGCGGACATCGGGTTGACGATTCACCCGCACCCGACGTTGTCAGAGACAATCGCCTTTGCCGCCGAAGCCTACGAAGGCACGATCACCGATCTCTACATGCCGAAAAAGAAGCGCTAGCGCGCGAGTTTTTTCTCGAGACCGTACAACGCGAAGCCAATGGCGAGTAGCGCGCCAACGGCCATCCACGATTCGGCTTTCGCGTGCGTCAGCATCCAGACGCAAATCAGGAAACCGATTGCCGGGATGAGGTATCCACCCGGCAGCTGGAACGCGTGCGCACGTGTTTCTTCATCCGCGTTACGTCTTACGGTCGGAATTGCCGCAATACAAATCATGTACCCGAGCAGGCGCACGACCGTGCTCGCAACGGCGAGAAAGACAAATGACCCGGTCAGCCCCAGCACAAGTGCCATGAAGCCCATGAGCAGGATAGAGCGATCGGGTGTCGCGTGCGTGGGATGAATGTGAGCAAAGTACGACGGCAACATCTTGTTGTCCGCCATCGAGAAAATAAGTCGCGGCGCAGCGAGCATCGACCCGGCGAGATTGCCGCCGATGGAAAATACAGCCGCTAATGTGATACCGATGGCGCCGATTGGCCCGGCAAGCTGCCGGCCGACGTCCACGAGTGTCGCATCCGCATAGCCCTCGGCCGGTATTACGGAAATAAACACGAGGACGATCAGGAAATAGAGGATGCCGGTACCGATGACCGTACCTACCAGCGCACGTGGCAGCGTGCGACGCGGATTGGCGGTTTCGCCGGCCGTGACGGCAATCGTCTCAAAGCCGACGTAGGCATAGATCAATAGCAGCGTCGTACCGCCGAGGTCGTCGATTTCGAGACCACTGCCAGGCAGCAGCGTCGCGTCTGTCACATGCTGCATGCCGAGAATGACGAGCAACAACAGCGGTATGACTTTCAGGAATGTGAAAACACCCAGCGTTCGTACGCCATCCTTGACGCCGACGACATTGGCCCAGGTGAGGCCAATCGTGACAATGCTGATAATTGCACCACGCGCGATCGGCGAGGCAAACACATCATGCAGGGACGCCAGGTAAACCGCCATCACGTTGGCATTGGCCGCAAACGCCGTCATTCGACTCAGAAAGATCGACCAGCCCGTTCCGAAGCCTGCCAATGAACCAAAGGCGTCCGTCGCATACAGCACAGGTCCGCCGGTCGTGCGATAGTAGCTGGCGAGTTCGGCGAAACTGAGTACGACGGTCAGGAATACGGCACCGACGCCGAGAAACAGCCACGGGCTCAACATTCCGGCGCTGACGGCAACCTTGCCTGGCAAGGCAAAGATTCCGGCACCAATCATTGCGTTCAGTACGAGAAACGCCGCGCCGAAAAATTTAATGTCTCGTTTGAGTTCCCCCACGCGCCGAGTCTATCACGCTACTAGAGGGTTGCGGCTCCCGGGTACAGTTCGTCGAGCGGTACGGAGCGACCGTCGTCCTGCACGATTCGACAATGGAAGCGTTTCAATCCACGCGGCTCGGACACGCCGCACGAGTGTGCAATCGTCCCGATTTCCTTGCGCATGGTTTCGGAATACTGGGCGACGCGTTTTGCCTTGTTCGCGGGAACCAGGCCGCGCTGCAGTCGCTTGCTGTGCGTTGTGATGCCGGTCGGGCAGGTGTTCTTGTTGCACTGCAGTGCCTGGATGCAGCCCAGTGCAAACATAAAACCGCGCGCCGTGTTGACGAAATCCGCACCCATGCAAAGCGCGACCGCCGCGTCAGCCGGATTGATCAACTTGCCGCTCGCGATAATTTTGATGCGATCACGCAATCCATGTTTTACGAGGATGTCGACGACAAGTGGCAGGCTCTCCTTGATCGGCAAGCCGACGTTATCGATGAGACTCATCGGCGCGGCACCCGTGCCACCGTCGCCACTGTCGACCGTAATAAAGTCGGGTGCTGACTCGATGCCACGGCGATGGATCTCTTCGCACATTTCATCGAGCCAGCCGTAGGCACCGATCACGGCCTTGAAGCCCACCGGCAGGCCGCTTACATCGCGCAGCCGATTGATCATATCGAGCAAATCATTGCAATCGTCGACTTCGGGGTGCCGGT
>JBCAZN010000443.1:0-2499 GCA_038533035.1 Pseudomonadota bacterium | reverse complement strand
CAGCAAGGGCGCGGTGATTTCAATCATGCAAGCACTTGCGATTGAATACGCTCGTTACAAAGTGACTGCCAACTCAATATTGCCCGGTCACATCGATACACCGATGACCGAGACCGGTTACCAAAACGAAAAATTTGTTAAGGCGATCATGCCGCGAATTCCCGCCCGACGTTGGGGCACGGCAGAAGACTTCGAAGGGATTGCCGCCTACTTAACGAGCGAAGCCAGCCAATATCACACAGGCGATAAGTTTGTGATTGATGGCGGCTTCTTCATGTTTTGAACGCCGCCGGCCTTCCCAGAGACGTTTGGCTCGGGCAAACGAAAGCAGAAGACGTCGCCTACCCGCTGCGTTGGGGCATTATTGGTGCGGGCGACATTTCGCGGCAATGGGCCATCGCCTCGCGCGAATGTTCTGGCGCCACGATCGCGGCCGTCGCCGCCCGCGATGGCGACAAAGCCAAAGCGTTCGCCGAGCAACACGGCGTCGAACAGGCCTATGGTGGCTACGAGAACATGCTGGCCTCGCCGGACATCGATGTCGTTTATGTGGGTACCATCGACCGACTGCACAAAGAGCACTGCCTGATGGCTATCGCAGCAGGCAAACACGTGCTTTGTGAAAAGGCGCTGGCACAAACGGCAGACGATGCCCGGGAAATGTACGCCGCCGCCAATAAGAAAAATGTGATGTTGCAGGATGGCATGTGGACGCGCTTCCTCCCTGCCGTCGAGCACGCGCGTTACCTGATGGAAACAGGCGCTATTGGCGAAGTGCTGATGGTGCTGGCCGACTTCGACGTGTACTACACAACACAGGCCGCAACCCTGGCGTTCGGCGCCGATGAAAAACCAGTGAAAATCCAGGTGGCCGGTAAGCACCATGGTCCGGGCGGCGCCATGCTCGAATATGCAGGCAATCGCTTTGCAAATCTGTCATTCATTCCCTTCCCCAGTGAGTTTCCAGAGGTGACCGAGTTCATCGGCAGCAAGGGCCGCATTACGCTGGAACAACCGGCGCATTGCCCTACCCGCCTGACAGTTCGGATACCGCCAAAAGCGCCGTCGCGTTACATGGACGGCAACAAACCGTCGCCGGAACAGCGATTTGAGTATCCGTTTCCCGAAGCGATCGACATTCCCAACGGGCATCCCAACCAGGAAGGATTCATCTATCAGACTGAGGCCGTACATCGTTGCCTGGCAGCGGGCCTGCGCGAGTGCCCGCAGATCGATCAGCAAGAATCGAGAGCCAACATGGAAGTGCTGGAATCAATACATGCCCTAAAGGAAGGCGAGTCTGGACCATTACCTTCAAAATCCGACGCCGAGGGATATTCGAACTACTAGGATGATCAAGCTTATCTTTAGCTCAACAATAGCCTTCCGCGGCATACCGCACCCAGGGCTCTCTCTCCCCGACGCCAAATCCGTTCAGCAAGCCGTCAATGTGCCACTGACGAAATTCCGGGTAAGCCTCCAACGCAGCAACTTTTTCAATCGCGGCCAGCCACGGCGTCGGGTCGTAGGTCACCTGTCGCGGCGTATAGTGGCCGTCGAGAAATACGCCGTAGCAAGCGTGCAGCCGGCCGCAGCGCGGCTGGCCCACACTGCCCGGGTTGATGTAACGCGTGTTGCCGATGCGCCGCTCAAACTGCACGTGAGTGTGGCCAAACAGGACGAACGGGCTGCCGCTGCCGTTGTCCATCGATAAAAAACACTCGTCGGGTTGATCCGGCCACGCTGCGCCAATGCTCTTGTCAATGTTGCCGTGATGCAGGTACATATCCAGCCCGGCAAGCTGATATTGCCCTTCTGCCGTAAACGTCTTAATCAACTCCACTGACTCTGGCGTCAATTGTTCGATCAACCAGTCGTTCAGCGCCACCCACTCCGCGGGAAACTTCTTGTAGTGCGATGGATCGAGCACTTCCTCGTCATGATTGCCGATAACGCAAATGTCCGGATTTAACTTCGCCAGCAACTCGGCGGTTTCGTTCGGCTGCGGCCCGGATAACAACGCGTCGCCAAGAAAAATAACGTGGTCGGCGTCCTGCTCGGCATCCATGACCGCCCGCAATGCTTCCGCGTTGCCATGGATATCACTAATGACTAGTATCTTCATTCGTCCAGAGTATTTGGTCGCTGTGGCTTTTAACAGGACTCTATCGGGATTTTCACCCACTTGCACAAGCTCTACGCCGTTCCGCATTCCCTGTACGCGGGCAAGGTGCGAGCCTATCTCATCAAAAACCGGATTGGCTTTCATGAGATCTCGCCTTCGCACGAAAGTTTCAGGAATGAGGTCCTGCCCGAAAGCAAAATCCTCACCTTACCCATCCTTGTAACGCCCTCCGGCGAGGTGATTCGCGACGGCGCGGCGATCCTTGCGCATTTCGAAGCGGCCAATGACCGAGCGTTCGAGCCAAGGCAGCCGCAACAGCAAATAGTGAGCGCGTTGTTTGATCTGGTTGGCGTCGAGGGCCTTAGACGCCCCGC
>JBCAZN010000442.1:0-2501 GCA_038533035.1 Pseudomonadota bacterium | reverse complement strand
GAGAATACGCAGTACGATTTTTTCGCCGAACTCGGCATCGAGATGCTGGGCTACGACGATCAGCAGCGAGAACTCTACGAGAAACACCTTTCGAAACCGTACGGCATGATTCTGGTTACCGGACCGACGGGTTCCGGTAAGACGGTATCGCTGTACACGGGCCTAAATATTCTCAACACCGAGGACCGCAATATTTCCGCCGGGTCTTCCGCGGTCGAAATATTGCGGTCCTCGGAAGACCCGGCGGAAATCAACCTCCCGGGCATCAACCAGGTCAATGTGAATCCGAAGGTAGGACTGACGTTTGCATCGTCGCTGAAAGCGTTTCTGCGCCAGGATCCCGACGTCATCATGGTGGGTGAGATTCGTGACCTCGAGACCGCAGAGATCGCGATCAAGGCCGCGCAGACCGGTCACCTTGTCCTCTCGACACTGCATACCAACGACGCACCGAAGACGCTGACCCGTATGGTCGACATGGGCGTCAAGCCATACGCGATCGCGACCTCGGTGAGTCTCATTATTGCGCAGCGCCTGGCACGCCGACTTTGCGACAACTGCAAGGAAGTGCGTGACATACCTCGCGAAGCGCTCGAGAAAGAAGGTTTCACTGCCAAAGAACTCGACAAAGGCCTCACGATTTTCGGACCGAAAGGCTGCAAACAGTGCAATGGCGGTTACAAGGGCCGTGTCGGTATTTTCCAGGTCATGGAAGTCTCCGAAGTCATGGGCCGCATCATCATGGAAGGCGGCAATGCAATGCAGATTGCCGACCAGGCGGCGCAGGAAGGCGTCGTCGATCTCAGGCACGCAGGTTTGAACAAAGTCAAGGACGGGGTTACCAGCCTTGAAGAGGTCAACCGCGTTACAATTGAATAGCTTTACATGTCTTAACGCTTGGGCAATGGACGAGAGATATGGCTGACGCAGCAGTTGCAAGCAACACACCCTTCATATGGGAAGGGACCGACAGGAATGGCAAGAAGGTCAAAGGCAAGAGCCTTGCTACTGATGAGCAGCAGGTGCGTAATGACCTGCGCCGCCAGGGCGTTGTGCCGACCCGCATCAAGAAGCAGTCGAAAGGCTTGTTTGCCGGCGGCGGCAAGATCACGACCGGCGACATCGCCATTTTCTCGCGGCAGCTGGCAACCATGCTGGCCGCCGGTATCCCGCTGGTTCAGGCCTTCGAAATTGTCGGTAACGGGCACGAAAACGCTGCCATGCAGAAACTGATTCTGGCGATCAAGGCCGACGTAGAAGGCGGTACGTCGCTCGCTGAGGCGCTCGCCAAGCATCCACTTTATTTCGACGACCTGTTTGTGAACCTGGTCGAATCCGGTGAGCAAGCCGGTGCTCTCGAGACACTCCTCGACAAGATTGCGACGTACAAGGAGAAGACCGAGGCGATCAAGAAAAAGATCAAGAAGGCGCTGACCTATCCGGCAGCCGTACTGGTCGTTGCGTTTATCGTGACAACGATCCTGCTTATTTTTGTTATCCCGTCGTTCGAAGACCTGTTCCAGGGCTTTGGCGCTGACCTGCCGACGTTCACCCGCATGGTGATCGACCTGTCGGCGTTCGTGCGAACTAACGGCGTGTATCTCGCGCTCGCAATCGGTGGTGTGGTCGCTGCGTTCCTGTATTTCAAGAAACGCTCACGGCAGTTCCGGCACTTCCTCGACCGTATGGCGCTGAAAACGCCGATTATCGGTCCGATCATGCAGAAAGCGGCGATTGCACGTTATGCCCGGACGCTGTCGACGATGTTTGCCGCCGGCGTACCGCTCGTCGAAGCACTCGAGTCGGTGTCCGGCGCGACCGGCAACATTGTGTATGAGGAAGCGGTTCTCGAGATGCGTGACGAAGTGGCGACCGGTCAACGTCTGCAGGTCTCCATGGAGAACACTGACCTGTTCCCGAACATGGTTATCCAGATGATCGCGGTCGGTGAGGAATCGGGTTCTCTCGATGATATGTCGGCGAAAGTGGCGGACTTCTACGAGGAAGACGTCGATAACGCCGTCGACAACCTTTCAAGCCTGCTCGAGCCGATGATCATGGCGATCCTCGGTGTGCTCGTCGGCGGCCTCGTTGTTGCCATGTACCTCCCCATCTTCAAGCTCGGTGCGGTCGTCTAGGACCCGCTGGCTGTTTGCAAACACACGGCGTTCGGAGGAAACTCCGAGCGCCGTTTTTTTGTTCGTTGTCGGTTAACGGAGAACCGCAATGCTTGAACTCCTGAGCGAATCCCCCTCGGCATTTATCGCAGTTGTCTTTGCATTCGCGCTACTCGTCGGCAGTTTCCTGAACGTAGTGATTTACCGCTTGCCGGTCATGATGGAACGCGACTGGCGCGAGCAGGCTGCCGAACTTGCAAGTACACCGCCCGAGCAGGAACTGCCGGACGGTCGATTCGACCTCGTCGCACCCCGGTCGCGCTGTCCGTCTTGCGGAACAATGATCACGGCACTGCAGAATATTCCGGTAATCAGCTACCTGAT
>JBCAZN010000441.1:0-2503 GCA_038533035.1 Pseudomonadota bacterium | reverse complement strand
ATCCTGCCAGCCAATGCCCTCCGCGAGCACGATCTCGCCATCCTTTACAACGGCAACTGAAAAGCTCGGCAGTTTTTCTTTTTTTCGATAGTCCTGCAGAAACTGCCTGAACTCTTCCAGCCGGACGTCCAGGGGAGCGGCAAGCAATGAATTGCTGAATGCCAGCAATAAAAGGAGAAAGAGAACGCAACATTTCTTCATTCTGTATCCAATTTTAAATAATTGCTTTGGACTAAAAGCAACGCGTCAGCAGTTTACCAGCTCGAGGGCTGCTACCGGCCACAAGCGAACATCGCGAAGCGGCGAAAGCACTGGCTATGGGGCCCCCTGGTCGCCCGCCAGTACAGTTCAGCATCGCGCATAGGGCTCAGATGCGCCGAAAGAACCGGGCTCTGCTGCCTGCCGCGAAAATTAAATAAACCATTTTCCTGTTTGATGCATCTAAGTAGTAGAAGTCGGACCATTAACAGGAGTCACAATGAAGCAAACTCACACGCTTTGGGCGCTGCTTGTCACTGTTTTGGCCTTGCCGATAGCGGCTGCCGGGCAATCGGATGATGAGGCAATCGAGAAAATCGTCGTTACCGGTCAAAAGTCGATGTCCGAGCTGCGTCGCGACCTTTGGAAATACGAGGACGAATTCTACTCGCTCTATAACCAATTGAACGACGACAATAACTACGACGTTCGTTGCTCCCGCGAGGCGCCAACTGGCAGCCATATTAAAACCCAGGTGTGTCGCCCGAATTTTCTTTTGAAAGCGATAAGACGCGGTGACATAACTCGCACGAAAGACCTGGCGACCAGCCCGGTCATCGCTGAAGAAATGGCGACGTTTCGGGAAAAGCGGGATGCACTGATTGTCGCCAATCCGGATTTGTACGCGGCCGCCGTCGCGTTTAGTACAGCACGAACCCGAATTGCGGCGCGCAGCGAGAAAGCATCCAATAACTAATCCCGACAAGGGTCGAACCCTTGTCGGGCAAATTTTCGGGCAACTTCGGGTCAGCGGCCGTCTGTGCAGCGCGAACTACGCAATAAACGCCCTCCGACCCAAAGCGGCCTTTGCCTAACTTTGTTTCTCAAGTGTTTTTTCTATCATGGCGCCCAGCAATGACACTTGCAGCTCCACGCGCTTGACTTCTCGCCTGATCGACAGTCGGTTGAGCTCCATGAAGTACCAAAGTCGTAATACGATAACAATCAGAAACGCCAACGCGCTCCCACCAAACCAGTTCAATTTCACACCGATGTCTGTTGCGTGTACAAAATTGAAGGCGCAGTAAACGCCAAGCGCGATAAAAGCTAAAATCAAGGCGAACGCGGTGAAAACGACCCATCGAAGTTTTCCTTTGAAGCTTTCATTTACCAATCCGAACAGACCGAGTTCTTCTTTGTAGTCATCCAGCGATTCTTCCGTTTCAGTACGAATCGCGGCTAATATCTTGTCATCAATTTCGTTCATAATTTCTCTTCCAGTAATTTCCTAAGTTTTCCCCGTGCGGTATGCAATCGTGACTTGATGGTTCCAACGGGAACACAACAAATTGTCGAAATCTCTCGTAGCGAAAACCCATGCAAGTAGTAGAGGTGTACAACGGCGTAACAGTGGCCATCCAGGCCAGTGAGGGCATGCCGAACCGCCTGTTCAGTGTCGACATCGGACATTGGGTTCATATCGTCGGGCGATACTGACGTCGAATATTCGTCTTTAGCCTCACGACCGCGGCGCCTGATTTCTGCGCGTTGATGGTCGACGCCACGCCGGTGCAGTATTTGATATGCCCATTTTGGGAAAGCGACGGGGTCGTTGACATTCTTGATCTTCCTCGCGACCGCAATTAGGGTGTCTTGCACTACGTCTTTCGCCGCGTCTCGATCGTGCAGCTGGCCAGTCGAGTAACGCAGGAATTTCGGGTACCACATCTTGAGCAATTGATTCAGCGCAGCGGCATTGCCGCTCTGAGCATTCAGAACCAGCCATTCGCTCAATATGTAGTCGCTATTTCGCTTCATTTGTTAGATAGGTCGTCGCTCGGGCCCGGCTGGTTCAGACTTTTCTGGCGAACCACAGTTAGGATGACCAATATGATGTCAATTACCGACGCGCAGCAAGACATGCGCGATGCGTACTACGGCGGGGCGACTGGCGCAGTCACTTCGGCCACAGCTTGGCTAGCGGCGGCATTGGTTGCGACTTTCGTAAGCCAGTATGCCGGAATACTAACGCTGATTTTCGGCGGTATGTTGATATTTCCGGCTTCAGTGGTTTTGTGCAAGATCATTGGGAGATCGGGAAAACACCATAAAGACAACCCACTGGCGCCGCTCGCCATTGAGGGCACCATTTGGATGCTGCTTTGCATACTGGTAGCGATAGGTGCCGCCCTTTATAAGATTGAATGGTTTTTCCCCGCGATGCTGCTCGTGATCGCCGGTCGATACCTGACGTTTTCGACACTCTATGGGTTGAGGCTCTATTGGGCCTTCGCAGCAACCCTGG
>JBCAZN010000440.1:0-2509 GCA_038533035.1 Pseudomonadota bacterium | reverse complement strand
GGTATCGTGCTCGGCGATACTGGCGTCGACGAAATCCTTAGCAATCCCGTGTTTCGAATGCATGTCATGGCCGTACGCAGTCGCCACATTCTTGCGAGTTCAAACACGGGATTGCTAAGGATTTCGTCGACGCCAGTATCGCCGAGCACGATACCCATGATCTCGCGACTCTTGGCCGTGATTTCGTTTATGCCGGGCTTCTCGCTGTAGCTTTGCTCGACATACGCTTCCTCAAAGCGTTCGATAGCGGCTAACGGATCATTCTGCGCGTAGCAGCTGGATCGCCATGCCCCGATCGATGTCCCGATCAGGTGCACCGGGCCTTTCAGCCGCGGTACCACTGTTGCCAGAATAGCCCGATCCAGTTGGCTCAATGACAACCACTTGGCGCCACCCGACGCACCCGCAATCGTGCCGATCCGGGAAATGTCGAATCCATCACGTTTAAGCGAATCGAGGGCACCCTCACCCGCTTTTATGGTCAAAGAGAACGGTTTCACAATCCGCGAAAGGCTACCATAGGCACACTTCTGCGGCGCTGGATTACTTGATGACAATCAGACTATTGTTTGGCCTGCTTGGCCTCTTTGCCTGTTACTCACTCGCTCACGCTGATTCGCCCGAACCGCCGCTGCTCGTCAGCGAAGATGGTACCGATATCGGCGACTGCCAGGATGTCGCCAGCCCCTGCCAATCCATCAGCTATGCATTACAACGCGTCGGCAAACATGGCCGGATCGATGTTGCCGGCGGCACCTTCGCGCTCGCAGACCCGGCCGACGCCATCTACATGCTGAGCGGCGCTATCGACATTCGCGGCAGCAGCAAAGAACGTACGCATCTCGTTGGCGTGCCGCCGCAGTTCGCAGCCGAACTCGAAAAGCTCGGTTTTCACATCATCATCGACAGCAAAGGACTGGATCGGCAAACACGAGCGCAGCACGAAAAGCTTGCAGTGAACCAACAGCGGGTCATGGCCAGTGCCGCGGCCGTCAACTGTGTCGGCGGTTTTGCGGATGTTTACCCCTGCTCCAACGTCGATTTACTCGGACAGGTATCGGATCGGGCGAGCAGCGTACGCGGCGCCGATATCTGGGGTTTCATTGATCTCAATACACATCGCGAATACGCAATCATGGGTTACCAGACCGGCACCTCGGTCTACGACGTGACGGACCCGGAAAACCCGGCGGAAGTGGGCTTTGTCGATGGGCAGTCGACGACCTGGCGTGACATCAAGGTGCACCAGGCCTGGAACGCGGCCGACGGACGGTGGAACGCGTACGCTTACATTTCAGCCGACTCAACCAGTGACGGGCTGTTCATCATTGACCTCACGGATCTGCCGCACCGCGTCTCGCGCCTGAGTTATCCAAGCGACTTCAGTGCAGCGCACAATGTTTACCTGACCGATACCGACTTCAGTACGGGATTATCGATTACCGGCGATGCACCGGTCCTGATCCTGGCCGGCTCGAATATTAATGACGGTCGCTTCCGCGGCTATTCGCTTGCTGACCCAACGTCGCCCAGTTTTGTCTCTGCGCCGGCGACACCGGGTGACCAGCCGGGTGGCGATCGACTGTACATGCATGATGGCGCGTCTATGGTAGTGACTGATGATCGACGCAATACTCAATGCGTCAATGCCGCCGCTTCGGATCACTGCGATATCGTGCTCGACTTCAACGAAGGCTCGCTCGACATCTGGGACTACACGAATCCGGGCAACCCGCAGCGACTGAGCACCACGCCTTATTCCAATGCAACGTATACGCATTCGGGCTGGTGGTCTGAGGACCAGCAGTTCGTTTTTCTGCAGGACGAACTCGACGAGCGTGACCGCGGCTTGCAGACCACGCTTCGGGTATTCGACGTTTCCGACCTGACGGCACCCACGCTGGCCGGTACCTGGACCGGTCCGACCCGCGCCATTGATCACAACGGCTTTGTTCGCGGCAACCGTTACTACATGTCGAACTATTCGCGCGGCCTCACGATTCTCGATATCACCAATGCCGCCAGTCCGGTAACAGTCGGCCGCTTCGACTCGTACCCTTCCGGCGACGGTGTCGGTTTCCCGGGTGCGTGGGGAGCCTACCCCTATCTGCCGAGTGGCAATGTCGCGATAAGCGACATCGACAGCGGCCTCTACATAGTGCGGGACAATACCCTTAGCGTCGCAGAGGGTACGTTGTCTTTCACGACCGATGCGTTTGGTGCCGATGAATCGCAAAGCCTGGTTCTCGATGTGCAGCGCACGGGTGGTTCGCAAGGTGCGGTTTCTGCCGAGTGGGAAGTCCTCAGCG
Source organism: Pseudomonadota bacterium (assembly GCA_038533035.1). Taxonomy (GTDB): domain Bacteria; phylum Pseudomonadota; class Gammaproteobacteria; order Steroidobacterales; family Woeseiaceae; genus UBA1847. The sequence goes on along the minus strand of JBCAZN010000440.1, from coordinate 200 downwards.
CGACGGCCGACGGTACCGACATCCTGGTATCGGACGGCACCCTTAACTGGGCCAACACCGATGCAGCGGCAAAGAGCGTAACCATTGGATTGAATGATGACGGCGCTGCCGAGGGCCTCGAGCGCATCATTGTGCGATTGAAGGCGCCCACAGGCGGCGCAACACTCTCGTCGCCATCAATGGCCAGCGGCTGGATCAGC
>JBCAZN010000439.1:0-2530 GCA_038533035.1 Pseudomonadota bacterium | reverse complement strand
ATTGCGGATGCCAACATCACAACGCTGATCGCCGCGATCGTTTTGTTCGGACTTGGTACCGGCCCGATCAAGGGCTTTTTCGTAACCCGAATTGATCGCAATTTGCGGCGATGACCCCGCCGACAACTCTTCGCGTATTCGCTCGAATATGAGCACGTTGGCATCCACCGCCATACCGACCGTCAGGACGATGCCGGCAATACCCGGCAAGGTCAGCGAAGCACCGAGCAACGACAGCATGGCAACGATAAATATGAGATTCGAAAACAGCGCCATACCGGCAATCACGCCGAACGCGCGATAGTAGATCGCCATAAACACGATAACGGCCAAAAAGCCGATCTTGATCGCGTTGAAACCCCGATTGATGTTGTCCTCACCGAGGCTGGGCCCGATCGTCCGCTCGTCAATAATGAACACGGGCGCCGCCAGTGCGCCGGCACGCAGCAGTAACGCGAGGTTCGCGGCTTCGCCGGGGGCAAGACCGCTGATCTGGAAATTATTCTTGAACACGCCGCGAATCGTGGCCGTGTTAATGACCTCGCGGGTCGTCGTGTCGCGATTGACGAATTCATCGCCAACCTTGATGGTCTCGCGCTTGGTCTCGATGAAGACCGTCGACATGGGCTTATTCAGATTCTCCATGGTCGTTTTCAGCATGCGTTCGCCGCCAGCCGAATCCAGGCGGATCGACACAATCGGGGAGCCTTCGCTGAATCCCGCTGCCGCATCGATTATCTGGTCACCCGATGCGATGACGTTGCGTTTCAGTACAACCGCCGGTTCACTGCCGCGCCCCGGATAGCGACGCGACCCTGGCTCACCGCCGGACTGGTCGACCAGCCGAAACTCTACCGTCGCCGTCGAACCGATGATCTCCTTGACCTTGGTTGGATCGCTTACGCCCGGTAATTGCAGGACGATTCTGTCGACCCCTTGCCGCTGCACCACGGGTTCCGCAACGCCGAGCTGATTGACACGATTGCGCAGCGTCGTGATGTTTTGCTCAATTGCAAAATCCTGCCGTGCCTTGATCTGTGTCTCGCTCATGCGCACCAGCAATGACCGGCCGTCGGCGCCGTCGGTAACGACAAGATCCTGGTCCTCGTTTTGTACGATGCGGCGGGTTTCCTCGAGGTCCGCGGTACTGCTCAGGCGTACGGTTAACGTCCTGCCGTTGATATCGACGCGATGTTGTCCGGCGGCTTCCGCCTCACGGAGGCTGTCCGTCAGGTTTTGCTCATAGGCTTCCATGCGCGATTCGATCGCGGTATCCATGTCGACCTCGAGCAGAACGTAAATACCGCCGCGCAGATCGAGTCCGAGGCTCATTGGCGCCAACCCCAGATTCCGTATCCAGTCCGGCAGCTGTGGCGCAAGCGTCTGCGCGATGTTGACGTTGTCGCCATAGCGGCTTTCGAGTGCCGCAGACACTGGCTCAAGGTCGGTATCCTGCGGGAAGCGCAGTACTACACGTCCGTCCTGCAGGTACGCCGCTTCCGGCGAGATATCGTTCCTTGCCAGGTATTCGACGAATGCGTCAACACGTGTCTCGGTGAATTCATTGTCGCTGTCATCGGCGATCTGGATCGCCGGAACGCTTGGATAGATGTTCGGCAGCGCGAGCAGGCATCCTGCAATCAGGACGACCAGAACGAGCGTGTTTAGCCAGGCAGGATACTTGTTCATAAATCAGGCTTCGTCGTAGGTGCCTTTGGGCACGACGACGGAGACACTGGATTTCTGGATCTTGATTTCAGTGTTGTCGCTGATTTTCACGACGGCGTAGTGATCGCTAACGCCTGTTACCTTGCCAAGAATGCCGCCCGCCGTCAGAACCTCGTCGCCGACCGACAGGCCGGAAACCAGTGCGGCGTGCTCTTTCTGCTTTTTTTGCTGCGGCCGGATAAGAAGGAAGTAAAACGCGGCGAACATCAGGACCATCATGATGATGAAACTGGTTGAGTCGCCCCCTTGTGCGCCTTGTGCGTGGGCGCTTTGAATGAAGAAATCCATGAGCCTGCTTCTTTGTTGGTTGGTCCGGACAGCGCCGGAAAAAAACGCGCGGTATTATGGCACAAGCGTTGATCGTGGGGGCGACTTCCGTGAAGGCAAGCCCGGGCGCGCCCGACGCAACCTAGACCGAGTAGGCAGCCCTCAGATTCGCCGCGTACTCCTCGAGCGTTCCGCTCGCTATCGCCGCGCGAATATCTGACATAAGTTTCTGATAATAATGAAGATTATGAATAGTCGCGAGACGCGGCCCGAGGATCTCGCCGCACTTGTGCAGGTGCCGCAGGTATGCCATCGAATAATGCACACAGGTGTAGCATGCGCAGTCCGGGTCCGGCGGCGAGGTGTCGTCACGGTAGGTTGCGTGGCGAAACTTCACATGGCCGCGTGAGGTAAAAAGCTGCCCGTTGCGTGCGTGCCGCGTCGGGATCACACAGTCGAACATGTCGACGCCGCGCAGTACGGCCTCAACGATGTCGACCGGAGTACCGACGCCCATCAGGTAGCGCGGCGCATC
>JBCAZN010000438.1:0-2559 GCA_038533035.1 Pseudomonadota bacterium | reverse complement strand
TTACATGACTGGCATGCCGGCAGCTCGTGCAGGACGCCGTACGACGGCGCAATTACACGTGCGCGCCAGCCCAGCTCTGCCAGGGCGATAGGCAGGTCGCGCACAACATCGGCAACACCGCCGACCTTGCAGCCTGGCAGCGCACCGTTCTCTGCCGCGACAAACACGACTTCCCTGCTAGCGTTCACCTATCTCTCGTTAGCGCGTGAAATGCAGCTGTTGGCCAAGCATGTCGGGTGTGACCAGGGTGAGGCCGGATTCGGTCACATGAAAACCGCGCTCGCGGTCGGCATCGTGGTCTTCGCCGATAACCGTACCGTCAGGAATCTCCGCACCGCGGTCAATAATGGCGCGTTTGATTCGGCACTTTTCTCCGATCACGACGTCCGGCAAAATCACTGACTCGCTGACAACGCTGTACGAGTTCACTCGCACACGCGAGAACAGCAGGGAGCCGCGCACTTCGGCGCCTGACACAACGCAGCCACCCGAGACCATGGAATCAATCGCTGCGCCGCGGCGATCCTGGTCGTTGAACACGAACTTGGCTGGCGGTGACTGCCATTGGTGGGTATTGATCGGCCAGTCTTCGTCGTAAAGATTCAATGGAGGCGTAACCGACACGAGCTCCATGTTGGCCTCCCAGTAAGCGTCGAGCGTGCCGACGTCCCGCCAGTACGCCTGTTCGTTGGTTTTCGGGTCGCGGAACGGGTAAGCGATAACTCGATAGTCGTTGATAATCGACGGAATGATGTTTTTGCCGAAGTCGTGGTCAGAATCCGGCGAATCGGCATCCTTGATCAGTTGCTCGTAGAGGAATCGCGTGTTGAATATATAGTTGCCCATCGAGGCAAGACAAAAACCAGGGCGCCCCGGGATGGGATTCGGTTTCAGAGGTTTCTCGTCGAAAGCGATAACGCGACCGGTTTCGTCGACCGTCATTACGCCGAGTTGACCGGCAGCCTCTTCGACGGGAACCTCGACGCAGCAGACAGTCATGTCTGCCTCTTTTTCCTCATGCATTGCCAGGAACGGGCCGTAGTCCATCTTGTATACGTGATCGCCAGCAAGGATGAGGACGAATTCGGGCTTATGCGTGCGGATGATGTCTATGTTTTGGTAGACCGCATCGGCTGTGCCGCGGTACCACTCACCACCGACACGTTGCGATGCGGGCAGGATTTCGACGAACTCGCGACGGCCGGCCTGGAAAACCGACCAGCCGTGCACAAGGTGCCTGATCAGCGAATGCGCCTTGTACTGTGTGAGAACGCCGATACGACGAACTCCTGAGTTCAGGCAATTCGACAGTGCGAAATCAATAATGCGGTACTTGCCGCCGAAAAACAGCCCGGGCTTTGCTCGCCAGGTCGTCAATTCATGCAGTCTTGAACCCTGGCCGCCTGCGAGTACCAGCGCGAGAGTGTCACGCGTGATTCGGCTGACGTGACGGGCATACGCTTCAGCCGGATTATCTGTTGTTGTATTCACGGTTCGCGTCCTCTACTTGTTTTGCGACATTGTCGCAAATGTCAGGCGTAAATTGTGAGTCGAGTACTCGCCAGCGCCAATTGCCGCCGGCTGTGCCCGGAGTGTTAAAGCGCGCGTCAGAGCCGAGACCGAGCAAGTCCTGCATGGGGACAATCGCAAGGAGCGCGGCAGTTGAAAACGCCGCACGTATCAAGTCCGTGTGAATGGTCTCAGGTGAACCGTTCGTCATCGCGAGTGCGCGTTGTTGCGTGGTACGAATTTCTTCCTCGGTACGCAGGTCTTTATCACTGCCATGGAACCAGCCGACCGTCGTGTCATTGTCATGCGTGCCGGTGTAACAGATCCTGTTCTCGGCGACGTCCGATAAATTGAACCCCGGATCGGCGATCGCAAATTGCAGTACGGTCATGCCGGGAATGTTGTGACGGTCGCGCAGCGCCTCGACCGCTTGTGTGATGAGTCCGAGGTCTTCTGCCACGATAGGCAGACCGCCGAGCGACTCACGGAGAGCATCAAAAATGGCATCGCCCGGTCCGGGCTCCCACGCGCCATGGCGCGCCGTGTCCGCGTCAGCAGGGATCGCCCAATAGGATTCGAAGCCGCGGAAATGGTCGATGCGGACGAGGTCACAAAGTTCGACGGCGGCTCGCACCCGCGCTATCCACCAGCGATAACCGGTGCGCGCGTGGTGTTCCCAGTCGTATAGCGGATTGCCCCATAGCTGGCCGTCCTCAGAAAAATAGTCGGGTGGTACGCCAGCGACAGCTACAGGCCGACCATCGCGATCAATTTGCAGAAGTTCGGGGTGTGCCCAGGCATCGGCGCTGTCGAGTGCAATGTAGATGGGTAGATCACCGAACAGGCGAACACTGCGTTCGTTGGCGTAACGTCGCAGTTGCTGCCATTGTTCAAAGAACAGGAACTGGATAATTTTCGTTTCGAAAATTTGCGCTGCTGCCTCGGTTTGCAGTCCTTGCAATGCCTCGGCGTCGCGACGCGCATACTCGGAATCCCACTCGGGCCAGGGCTTTTCTCCGTGCCGGGTCTTCAACAAACGGTACAACGCGT
>JBCAZN010000437.1:0-2566 GCA_038533035.1 Pseudomonadota bacterium | reverse complement strand
ACCGAACGCCTTGCCCAATTCGACGGCCGCGACACCCACACCGCCTGCGGCGCCGAGCACCAGCAGCGTTTCGCCGGCCTTGAGCTGCGTGCTTTGTCGAAACGCGTGGTAGGTCGTGCAATAGGTGATATTGAAACCGGCAGCCTGCGCAAAGTTGAGGCCGGTCAGCATCGGCGACACCTTGTCCTCGTCAACGGCGCATTTTTCGGCGAAGACGCCGAGCGACGACCCGATCATGACTTCATCGCCGACGGCGAACTTGTTCGCGCCTGGCCCGACGGCCTCAACCACGCCCGCGGCTTCGCCGCCGGGAATAAACGGTGTCGGAGGCTTAACCTGGTACTTGCCCTGAACGGTCAGGACGTCGGCAAAGTTAATGCCGGCCGCCTTGATCGCAACCAGCACCTGGCCTTCGCCTGCAACCGGATCATCGACGTCGGCAACGACAAGATTATCTGTGGATCCGAATTCATTGCACAGCAGCGCGCGCATCAGCAGTCCTCAAATTGAATGCGGCTATGGCCGCAGCAGCACGGCCAGGTGTTCGCCACGGATTGTGGCGTCGACGGCCTCTTGAATGTCCGGGTGTCGCATGGTCCCCGAAATCAGTTTTCTCGGCTCCATTTGTTCGTTGGCCAGCAAGCGCAACGAGCGCACACCATTGTTCCTGTTTTCGCCAAAACGTCCGGCAAGCACGCCGGAGATCACAAGCTGTTTCTTCACAAGGAGCTCGGGATCGATCTCGGTCTTCGGAATAAAGCCGGCCACGATGATGCGTCCACCCTGCATGGCCATCTCCATTGCCTGGTTCAGCACCTGGCCCTGGCGAACGCCAATGACAATCGCCTCGGGTCCGTAGCCGGCAGGGTGGCCGATTGCACTGGGCGTGAGCGCTTTGACCTTATCGATGAAATCATCGTCATTGGCATTCAAGGCATAGTCGGCGCCCACCTCGAGCGCCTTTTCGAGCCGTTTCGGCTCGATATCGACGGCGATGATGGGTGCAGCACCCATGATTTTCGCGGACATGATTGTCAGCAACCCGATCTTGCCGGTGCCGATCACGCAGACGGCTTCACCGGGCTTGAGGTTGCAGGCTTCGGCCGAGCCGAATCCCGTGTGCAAGGGTTCCACAAATACGGCGTCTTCATCAGCGACATTGTCGGGTACTTTCTGCACGCCGACCGGCCGCGTGACAAAGTAGTCGGCCCAGCAGCCATAGTTGCTCGTGTACGAGAGCGGCACGGCACGGTCACCCACTTGCCAATCCCTGACGCCATCGCCGACGGCAGCGACTTCGGCAACAAACTCGTGGCCGCGAATCTCGTCGGTAACGATATCGCCGTGCAGGCCCTGCAGGTATTCAATGTCGCTGCCGCAAATGAGCGAACACCGCGTTTTCAAAAGCAGAGTGCCGGGTTCCAGCTCGGGTTCGGGCACCTCGCGGTACTCGATTTTCCCTTTTTCTCCGGTTGCTACGCAGGCTCTCATCGCCGCTCCGTGCCAGTTGCATTCAGTGCTCAATAATAAGTGGGCCGAACTGCACGACGCCAGCAGCATGACACGAAGCCCCCCAAAAAAAATTGGGGGAGAACGCGGCAAAGGCGTTGTGATCCGCAAACCATCGAACCTCGCTGGTCGTTACACTATCGCCCTGTTAGCAATCGAACAATGAATTGAAGGAAACAGCATGGCGAAGTACGAGCCAAACTGGGATTCGCTGCGAAATCACGCGACGCCGCAATGGCTACGAGACGGCAAATTCGGCATCTATACGCACTGGGGAATCTATTCAGTGCCAGCATGCGGTGAGAACGGCTCCTGGTATGGGCATAACATCTATCGGCCGCCCAACAACCAGGCGGAGTTTCACGAGAAAACCTACGGACCGGTTTCGGAGTTTGGTTACAAAGACCTGATTCCGATGTTTACGGGCGAAAAGTTTGACGCCGATGAATGGGCCGAGATGTTTAAAACGGCGGGCGCACGATTCTCCGGTCCGGTTGCCGAACACCACGACGGCTTCTCGATGTGGGACAGCAAGTGCAATCCCTGGAACTCCGCAAAAATGGGGCCGAAGCGCGACGTCACCGGTGAGCTCGAAAAGGCCTGCCGGGCGCAGGGCATGAAATTCATGGTGGCGCTGCACCACGCGGAGCAGTGGTGGTTCTTCCCGCACTGGCGGAAAGACTGCGACGTCTCGGATCCGGAATTTGCAGGGCTCTACGGCGAACTGCACAACGTCGATGGCTACGACGAAAACCTCCGCACCAAAATCCAGGACTGGACCGCACAGGATCGGCCGACAAAAGCGTTCCTGGACACCTGGCGCGCCAAGCTTGATGAGCTCATCGACGGCTATGAGCCGGACCTGGTGTGGTTCGACTTCGGCCTGAAATTCCTGCAGGAAAATTACAAGAAGCGCTTTCTTGCCGATTACTACAACAAGGAACAGGAGTGGGGGCGCGACCTCGCTGTCACCTACAAGGGACACGACTTCGCGACCGGCACCGCGCTCATCGACTACGAGCGCGGCCGCATGGACGAGCTAACCTATTACGACTGG
>JBCAZN010000436.1:0-2566 GCA_038533035.1 Pseudomonadota bacterium | reverse complement strand
CCTGTTCTTTGGGCTGTTGCCATTGACCGTACTGTTCTTTGAACGCATTGCCGTGCTCGCACCGCTCGTCAACCTGATCGTTGTACCGATATTCAGTCTGCTGACCGTTCCCGCCACGCTGGCAGCGGTCGTAGCGACCACTATCGACCTTTCAATCGCAGAGTACGCTGTACGTCTCGCCGCCATCGGTGTGCGCATGAGTGATCAACTGATCGCTGCAACCGCCACGCTGTCGCCGTCAGGTTCAACGGCCGTCGAGCGACCGGGTCTGTTCGCGTTTTTGCCATGGCTGGCACTGCTGTGGGTCTTGTTACCGCGTGGCTGGCCGGGGCGCGCGCTGGCATTGTTGGTCGCGGTCTGCCTGCTGCAACCGGTTGCGCGTGGGCCGTCGCCCGGGTGCGTCGATCTTCATGTGCTCGACGTGGGTCAGGGCCAGTCCGTTGTTGTGCGTACAGCAAACCATACGTTGCTGTACGACACCGGGCCGGCGTACCGCAGCGGCGGGAGTGCGGCCGGGCACGTGATCGTGCCGTTTCTTGAGCGTCTCGGCGTTTCTTATATCGACTGGCTAATTGTCTCCCATGCCGACCTTGACCATGCGGGCGGTCTCCATGACCTAGCCAGCGCGCTTGCGATCGGTCGGGTAATCGCGAGCGAAGCGCTTGCCGTGCCGGGCCTCAATACGTTCGCCTGCCAGCGTGGTCAGCGCTGGCACGTCGATGGTGTGGATATCGCGGTTTTGCATCCGGGGCCCGCGACGCCCGTTTTCGGGGACCGCGGCAACGACGGTTCGTGCGTGCTGCAGGTTGCCGCGGGGCGCCATCGGGCCCTTCTGAGCGGCGATATTGAGATTGATGCAGAGAATCAGCTACTGGCGCTCGGAATGCTGCGTCGCAGCGCGTTCGTCACAGTCCCGCATCATGGTAGCCGGACATCGTCCGGACCGGCATTTATCAACCGGCTGGACCCTGACTTCGCGGTGGCATCTACGGGCTACAGCAATCGCTGGAACTTTCCCGCAGATCGCATCAGGCGTCGCTGGGAGGGCGCTGGTGCACGCTTCTACGATACCGGTGCCGACGGGGCGGTCAGCACAACACTGTGTCGCTGGCGAGCGCCCCGCGGTGTCCGCACGGAACGCCACGAACGGCGCCGCTTCTGGCATGCAGATGCGGAGTCTCAGTGAGACTTTTTATGTGTCTCGCTGTATATTTCGTTTTTCCACTTCGTTCAGGCATTTATGGTTGACATAGTTAAATCAGGCGGCTGGTTGATGTTGCCGATTATCCTTTGCGCGATCGTCGCGATGGGGATCATTCTCGAACGATTCTGGACGCTGCAGCAGAAGCGCGTCATTCCCGAAGACCTCACGAGCAAGGTGTGGGGCTGGGTCAAGAAGAATCAGCTGGATTCGAAGCAGATCCAGACCCTGCACCAGGGATCGGCGCTCGGCCAGATCCTCGCGGCCGGGCTGATCAATCGTGACCGGGAGCGGACGGTGCTCAAAGATGCCATCGAGGATACCGGCCGGCATGTCGTACATGAACTGGAGCGCTATCTCGAAACGCTGGGCACGGTTGCCGCAGTCTCGCCGTTACTGGGTCTGCTTGGCACCGTTATCGGTATGGTTGAAGTATTCACCGAGATAACCACGCATGGCGTCGGCAATCCGACAGCACTGGCGGGTGGCATTGCGCAGGCGCTGATTACCACCGCGGCTGGTCTGACGGTCGCAATCCCGGCGCTGATCGGCTATCGCTACTATCGTTCGCGCGTCGATACCCTGGTCGTAGATATGGAAAAAGAGGCGATCAAACTTGTCGAGGCGCTGCATCGCCGGACGGACAAGGCGTAGCACATGAAGCTCAACCTGCGACCGCGTGCGCAGCCCGAGGTCAATCTGACCTCGCTGATCGATGTCGTTTTCCTGTTGCTGATTTTTTTCATGGTGTCGACCAGCTTCGTCAAGCAGTCGCAGATCAACATCAATTTGCCCGAAGCGAACAGCGCGCCGGTTGCCGATGAGGCACCGGACCGTATCGATATCATGATCACGGAGTCGGGGACTTATCTCATCAACGGACGGGAACTGATCAACAGCCGCCCGGAAACCATGCGCAGCGCCCTGCAAAAGGAATCGAACGGCAACAATGAACTGCCGATTACGATCAGCGCCGACGCCAATGCGAAACACCAAAACGTGGTGACCGCGATGGATGTAGCGGGCCGCCTTGGCTTCACCAAGATCAACATAGCAACAGTCAATGAAGCCAACGAGTAAGGCGGCAGACCTGTGACGCAACAAATCGATGCCAAGGTCAGGGTTGTCTACGGCCGCTTGTGGCGCTACGTCATTCCACACAAGCTGGTCGGCTTCATTGCCGTACTGTGTATGGCAGCGACGGCTGCCGTCGAAGGTGCCACGGTATGGTTGCTGGCGCCGCTGACTGACGAGACCCTGGTCGCAAAAAATCTCGAAACATCGAGCTGGATTCCTTACGCATTTTTTATCGTTTTCGTACTCCGCGGGCTGTCCGGGTTTGGTACCGAGTTGTCGATGGGCTGG
>JBCAZN010000435.1:0-2568 GCA_038533035.1 Pseudomonadota bacterium | reverse complement strand
ATCGGGGCCGTCTACAAACTGCTGGCTGTAAAACGCAACCTCGTCATCCGCATGGAACTCGAAGACGCGCACGATGTGCGCGTGCATCAGCCGTATGCTTGCCTGCCATTCGGAGCGCAGTCGCTCGGCGTGCTCGGGCGGCACGAGTTTGAGTGCGACCTGCGCCGAGGTCATACGGTCTTTCGCCAACCATGTCTCTGCTTCGCCGCCGCCACCCAGCGGGCGAACCAGTACATAGCGTTTTGCCAGCTGTTTCCCTGTGTTGAGTTCGAGCATCGGGACGCGCTTGGCTACTCTGTCGATTCAGGTGCTCGCGCCGGGGTACCAACATCGACCTGCTGCGTGAATCCGGTTTCGGATTCGTAGAGCTCACGTAACAATCGACGCCAGCTTTCATACTGCGCTTCCGCCGTACCCGTCAGCCGACGCTCCTGGCCTTCGACACTCACAACCATCGGCGCCGCTTCGTCGCCGAACGAGCGTGACAACTCGGCGATTGCGTCAAGATGGATATTCGCTTCGCGGCTGCGCAGCAACGCTTCGAACACCGTATTGAACCCCCGTGAAATACCCTCGTATTGCAACGCGCGGTTGATGTTGCGCGTATTGCGACTGGAAGAGTTGGTGTCAATCTGCGTCGATGCGGCCAGCACGACCACGCCGACCAGCGCCTGCATCTGTGCCGAACGTTTTTGCTGCCGATACTTGATGGATTCGGCGCGCGCGTTCTTGCGCCAGCTTTGATATGGCAGCGCGATACCGTAATAGAAGTTCGCGTAATGCTCGTTCAGCGTATCGACGACGAGGCGGTCGCGTTCGCGGATCTGGCGCATCCGCGCCACCGACGGATCATTTTCAGCGGGCAATCGCAGCACCGATACGATGCCGTCTTCGTTGGTTGTGAGATACCCGTTGTAGGCGGCCGGCGACATGTCGGCAAAAAATTGCAGTTCTGATACTTGCCGAGTCTGCTGCAACTGTTTCGCCGGCATCGAATCGGCATGTGCCTGCAGGTCGTTGGCAAAATCGTTAAACACTTTCTGGTAGGGGTCACGACGCCGGTCGCGGCGTTTCGAATACGACGTCAGGCCAGTCTGTGTTTCATAGCTGCGGGTAAACCAGTCCCTGCCGGCCGCATCCCGCACGCTCATCTCAATTTCGACCCACTCGCCGTCCGAACGAATGATGCGGCCCGAGACAATGATGTCCGTGAACGCCTGCACGGACGGAATTACGCGCACCGCGCCCCAGTGGCCGGTGCCCTGCAGCGTGGTCTTGATGTGGTACGGCATATACTTCGCCTCGGCCAGGCGAATATCTTCGTAGACACCGGTTTTTTCCGGTTCGTTCTCGTCCGGAATTCCGGCGTCGAACTCGACGATGCCGACGTCGAGCAACATCGCCTCGTCGACACTCGACAACGCAACGTTAAGTTCGGTTTCTTCGGCGACCACGAGTTCCTGTACAGCGCAGCCCGACGCGGTCAATCCGAACAGGGCCAGCAGGATTGCGATGCTTCTCATTGTGACTTCGTGCCCTATCTCAGTCCTTTGTACTTGCGATACTCTTCCCACAGTCGCTCACGCAATACCGGATCTTCCTCGGCAAGCGCCGCTTCTCGTAACTGGCGTGCGACAACATCATCATAAGCGTCGGGCACGATATCGTCCGGTGTGCGCTGCGCGATCTGCTCGTCACTCATGCCTTCGAGCGGATCCGTCGGTTCGCCACTGCCGGCCGCACCACCTGCGCCACCTGCGCCGCCGGCACCTGCACCGCCTGAAGCGCCGGCCGATTGCTCGCCGAGGCTGATCGTGCCACCGCCTTTGCCGGAACCATCGCCGAAGCCTTCGGTATTCCGGCCGACAGACTGAACGTCGCGTTGTTCGTCACCGATCGCTTCGTCAAAATCGCCGAGCGACTTGTCCAGTTCTTCGCCGAGTTCTTCGGAACTTTTGCCACTGCCACCCGGAAACTGCCCGACTCCGCCTGACTGGTCGCATCCCGCACCGCCGCCGAAGCCGCCGCCGGATATGCCGCCGTCGTTGCATTCTTCACCGCCGAGTCCGCCACCAGCGCCGGTACCACCCGGTATCGACATCGGCGACTGGCCGCCCATCGTGCCACCGGCACCGCCAGCACCACCGGCGCTGCCGCCGCCGGACATACCACCGCCCGGCATGCCGCCACCTGACGATCCACCACCCGATGACCCGCCGCCGGACATACCACCACCCGGCATGCCGCCACCGCCAGACATTCCGCCGCCGGAGCTACCACCGCCCGGCATGCCGCCACCCGAGGAGCCACCGCCGGACGAACCACCGCCGGATGACCCGCCACCGGACGAACCGCCGCCAGGAATGCTGATACCACCGCCGCCAGGCATGCCAATTCCGCCACCGGGGGCCTGAATACCGCTGGCACAGGCACCGAGAAATAACGCGGACGCTGCCAGCGCCGCCGCGGGCCTTGCAATGCGGAGCATCGCGTCGGGAGTGGAACGGGTCGTTTGTTTGTTCATCGTCGTCGGCCTCGCTGGTTTCCAGTTGTTTGGGCAACAAAACC
>JBCAZN010000434.1:0-2572 GCA_038533035.1 Pseudomonadota bacterium | reverse complement strand
TGCAAATGCAGGACAACGAAGCGTGCCTCGTTGTCGTGCGCCGCACCTGGACCGAGGGGCGCCCCGTTACATTTTCACGGCTGCACCATCCGGGCAGCCGCTATGAACTGGCCGGGCACTACACGCCGCCCGGAACCCTGCGATCGACGTCCGCTGACGTCATCGAACTGGAGAAACTCAGGCAATGACCAGAACCATCAAGGCGCCAACAGGCGCCGAGCTGACCTGCAAGAGCTGGCTCACAGAAGCTCCCTTGCGCATGCTCATGAACAATCTTGACCCGCAGGTCGCCGAACGTCCACAGGATCTCGTCGTGTATGGCGGCATTGGTAAGGCCGCGCGCAACTGGGAGTGCTTTGACGCGCTCGTCGCAACCCTCCGGGAGCTCGAGGAAGACGAAACCCTGCTTGTGCAATCCGGCAAACCCGTCGGTGTTTTCAAAACGCATGTCGATGCGCCGCGCGTATTGATCGCGAACTCGAACATCGTGCCCGCGTGGGCGAACTGGGACCACTTTCGCGAGCTCGACCGCAAAGGCCTTATGATGTACGGCCAGATGACGGCCGGTTCGTGGATCTACATCGGCAGCCAGGGCATCGTGCAGGGGACCTATGAAACCTTTGTCGAGATGGGTCGCCAGCACTATGACGGTAACCTGGCCGGACGCTGGATACTCACGGCGGGGCTCGGTGGTATGGGTGGCGCGCAACCGCTCGCGGCTACGATGGCGGGTGCATCGATGCTTGCAATCGAGTGCCAGCATGATCGCATCCAGATGCGACTCGACACCGGCTACCTCGACAAGAGCGCCGATACGCTCGATGAAGCCCTCGTGATAATCGCAGACGCCCACAAAAACGGTAAAGCGGTTTCAGTAGGGCTGCTCGGCAACGCAGCCGAGATTTTGCCGGACATGGTCAAACGCGGCATCCGGCCCGATGCCGTCACGGACCAGACATCAGCGCATGATCCCGCCAACGGCTACCTGCCCATTGGCTGGAGCGTCGATGAGTGGATCGCGAAACGGGAAAGCGACCCGGACGCGGTTGCGGCCGCGGCCGTGAAGTCGATGGTGCCGCACGTCAGGGCGATGCTCGATTTTCAGACGATGGGTATTCCAACCTTCGACTACGGCAACAATATTCGCCAGGAAGCGCAAAACGCTGGCCTCGAGAATGCGTTCGACTTTCCCGGCTTTGTGCCGGCCTACGTGCGGCCGTTGTTTTGCCGTGGCGTTGGCCCATTTCGTTGGGCTGCGCTGTCAGGCGACCCCGAGGACATTTACAAGACCGACGCGAAGGTCAAGGAGCTGATCCCCGACGACGCGCATCTGCATAGCTGGCTTGATGGTGCACGCGAGCGGATCCAGTTCCAGGGCCTGCCGTCGCGCATATGCTGGGTCGGGCTGGGCCAGCGACATCGACTGGGGCTGGCCTTCAACGAGATGGTGCGCAGTGGCGAACTCAAGGCGCCGGTCGTCATTGGTCGCGATCATCTGGACAGTGGTTCGGTGGCCAGTCCGAATCGCGAAACCGAATCGATGCAGGATGGCAGCGATGCGGTGTCCGACTGGCCGCTCTTAAACGCGTTGCTTAGCACGGCTGGCGGCGCGACCTGGGTGTCCCTGCACCATGGCGGTGGCGTCGGCATGGGTTACTCGCAGCACGCCGGCCTTGTCATTGTCTGCGACGGTAGCGAGGCGGCCGACAAGCGCATCGAGCGCGTGCTGTGGAATGACCCGGCGAGCGGCGTCATGCGTCATGCCGATGCCGGCTACGAGGATGCAATCGACTGCGCGCGTGAGCACAAGCTCAACCTGCCGATGGTCAACGCAGGAGGTGCGAAATGAAACTCACGATCGATAATCAGCTCGTTACGCTATCGGTGTTGCGTGATGTCTGGCTGAACGCGGTAAGCGTGGATATCGGCCCGGAGGCAAAGCGCCGCATCGCTGAGGCTAACGAACTGGTCGACGATGTCGTGGCCGGCGGCGATACCGTGTATGGCGTCAATACCGGCTTCGGTCAGCTCGCATCGGTGCGTATCGATGACGAGGATTTGTCGACATTGCAGGAAAATCTCGTCCGGTCGCACTCGGTCGGCGTTGGCGAAGACCTCGACGACGACATCGTGCGTCTCATCATGCTGATGAAAGTAGTCGCGCTGGCCGAAGGGTTTTCGGGCGTGCGGGTACAGCTGGTTGAAACGCTGTGTGCGCTGCTCAACAACAACATCTATCCGCGCATTCCGTCGCGAGGATCAGTCGGGGCATCGGGCGATCTTGCGCCGCTGGCGCACATGGCGGGCGCGCTGATCGGCATTGGAGAAGTGCGTGTCAACGGTGACCTGGTGCCGGCGGCGAGCGCGCTCAAGGCCGCGGGCATTGAGCCGCTGCAGCTGGCGCCGAAAGAGGGCCTCGCCCTGCTCAATGGCACACAGGTCTCTACGGCACTGACGGTCGCCTCGATATTTCGAACGGAAAATGTGCTGGCTGCGGCGCTGGTTGCCGGTGCGATGTCATCGGATGCCATCAAGGGCAGTGATACGCCGTTCGATCGACGTATCCAGACGG